>DASQNC010000046.1 GCA_035645145.1 Azospirillaceae bacterium
TCGCGCTGCTGCACTGGTTCGGCCGCCTACGGATCCGCTGGGAGATCCGCGACGACATCCACGAGGCGTTCCTCAAGCTCGCATGCTCGCTGATCTGCTGGCGCCGCCTCCGAGCCGCATTCCGTTAGGAGCTCTAAGCCATCGGCGCGGCTGCGTGATCAGAACGCGCGACGGCCCCGGCCGGCGAGGGCTTCCGTTCTCCCAGATGGCCGGCCGGGCCCTGGCCGACCGTCTGGTCCCGCCCGCGGGCGGGCACCCGTGGGAGGGGTGGACATTCTTGGCAGGCTGGGGAACGCAGCACACGCTCGATGTCGTCCTGGTCCAGCCCGGTGTCGTGATGGAAGTCGCCATCGACGTCGCCCGCGACCACGCCGGGCGGTGGCGCCACCCGGCACGGCCGCACCGCATCCGCACAGACATCGACGTCCAGCAGGTGCCGTTGTTCGGCCAGGGCTGATCGGGCACGTCAGGGCCCAGGGGCGGGCCGTCGGTGGGTGTCAGCCGTGGTAGTTGATGTAGCCGTTGCCGTCGCGGTCGTCCTCGCGCTTGGTGTAGGAGTGCACGTCCGCGCGACTGCCGGAGGGCTTGTACAGGTAGATGGTGTCCTGGTCGTTGTTCCACAGGAAGTTGCAGTTGTCGCGGTAGACCACGTTGCCCGCGTCGGAGTCGGTGCCGTGGCCACCGCGCAGTTTGATGTAGTCGCCCGGCTGCAGGTAGTGGTTGGCGGTGAACGCGAAGCGGTTGCCGGCGGCGTCCTTCACAACGTAGCCCTTGAGGTTGACGGTCGCCGAGGACGAGTAGTTTTTGATCGTCAAGTACTCCTCGTCGGTGTTACCCGTCGAGCAGTTGTTGGAGTCCCGGCCCGGGGCGTCGTACTGGATGCCACGCACCTTCAGGGCCGAGCTGTACTCGGCGGCCTGAGCCGACACAGCGGGAACAAGAGCGGCCAGGGTGCCAGCGATGACGGCGGCGGCCAGGACGGAACGCGTACGCAAGGAGATGCTCCCCCACAGTAGAACGGATGCTGCTGTACCTGCACGACTGTCGAGGGGCTCCTTCGGTTGCACCGTGAACGGTCCGCCACACGATCGGGTGAACCTCGAGGCAGCTGGCTGGGCGCTGACCGACGGGCCCGGTTCTGCTCGGCGGAGGCACAGAGGAGTTCCCCGCGCCCAGACCACGTCATCTTCAGCCCGTGGCGCCGATGGCACGCGGCACCGAAAACAGTCAGGAGCCAGTAGGCGGGGCGGGTGGGAGAGCGGCGGCAGCGCGGAGCGGAGCCCGACTCATGCCCTCCGTGGCACCATGCTCCCTCAGCCACACTGCCCAAGGGGGGACCATGCGCACCCGCGCCACCATCACGCTCGCCGCCGTCCTGCTGCTCGCACTCACCGCCTGCTCGGCATCCGAAGACGACGGCATCGACGCCGCACCCACCAGCACGCCGAGCGCCCCGGCCGCCAACAGCGACCCCACCACCAGCGGAACGCCCGCCGAGGCATCGGCCGACGCCGCCGAGCTGGAGCGCGCCGTCCGGGCCTACACCGCCGCCTACTTCGCCGACAAGCCGGACACCACCTACGGAATGCTGTCCGCCCGCTGCAAGGAACGCATCACACCCGTGGCAATGGCCGCGCTCACCGAGCGCGCCGTCGGCGACTATGGGCAGCAGGACGTGAAGCGGTTTCAGGTCGACCAGCTGTCCGGGGACATGGCGCGCGTCTCGTACGGGGTTGGCCTGCCGAAGTTCGACCAGAAGCAGCAGCCGTGGGTGCGGGAGAGCGGCGCCTGGAAATACGACGCCTGCTGAACGCCACGCTCTTTGCCCCGCCGACGCTGGGTCGACGGGGCCTCGTCGTGCCCGCGAATCGCAGACCCGAAGATCCTGGCCGTCCGATTTACCGTTGGCGCTGGCGATGTGTCAGGCCGCAACGACTTCCGGCTGCTGGTGGTGGGGTCAACCCTGCCCCACGTGAGGCCAGGCCAGCTCGGTGACGCCAGTGAAGAGCCCGGCAAGGGCGGGGCGCGGCGGCAGGGACCAGGCGGGCGGGCGCGGACAGCAGCGTGGCGTGGGCGAGGACGGGCTGTGGCAGGAGGCTGGCGGCCGCCTCGTGTGCGGCCGGGTTGGTGTAGTGCCCGCCGTGTGCGTCCAGGGCGCGGGCGATCCAGGCGTCGACGTCGGCTTGGACGTGTCACCCGGCGCGGCGGGTGAGCTCGTCACGGACGGCTTCGTCGCCCTCGCGGGGCTCGGTCTGCTCCAGCGTGCCCGCCTCGCGCAGCGCCTAGAGCTCATCGGCGCGCGCGGGCGTCGCGGCGCGCGGCCGTGTTGTCGATCCGGTTCTGCCGGGGCCGGGGCCGGCGGTCCTGCCCGGCAGCAGCCGCCGCGTACTTAAGCGAACACTGCGTACAACCACGTCTTCAGCGTCGTCCTACACTCACAGCCGCAGCAGCCCACCACACCTGGACGCTAGACGAGGTTCTGAGCGAAGTGATTCAGGACCTGAAGGACGACCTCCACACTCTGATGCGCCAACTCCGAGGCGCGGAGCCTCGCGCGGCAGGCGCAGCAGATACGCAAACGCCTGGACTACCTTGCGGCTGAACTGGTCGGACACGCGCGGTTACGCCACGTCACGTGGTCGCGTATCGGGCAGGCCCTGGCCGTGAGCGAGGACACCGCTCGGCAGGGCGCGTCGCTCAGGGAGAGCGCGGCATGGACGGCCTCAACCGGGCCAGTGGGAAGGCGTCCGGGAGTGGCGCGGCGGTCGCGGTTGCGACGAGAACCTGGGGATGTCGGCGACCAGGCGGCCGAGTCGGCCCCACGAGGCGTTGCAGCACGAGGGGCATAGCCGTCGGCACCCGCGTCCGGGACGTCGGCCAGGGCTGCGGCGGCCGAAAGCAGGCCGCCGCAGCGGCCACGCCACGGGGAAGCATCCACAGCAGTACACAACAGCGAGTCGCCGGGCGCTTATGGTGCGAACGCATCTTGAGTGCCGCGCTGCGCGGAGCGGAACCGGCTGCCGATGTGTTGCTCAGGCGGTAAGCGCTTCCCGTCACATGCGGTGAGATTGAGTCGCTGACGTGTTTTTCCAGCTCCCGCTCACAGCGGCAGTGTTATGCCGAGGTCCTGCATGGCTTTGGAGGGCGGGCCGCCTTCTGAGCGTTCGGTCTTGTAACCCTTCACGCGCGGCTGGAGCGTGCGGGGGTCGATGGCTTCGGCAGGGGCGCTCTTGGCGTAGAGGCCTTCCGGCTCGCTGTCTCGGTCGTGGGGCAGGAGCCAGAAGACACGGCGGCGGAAGGTGCCGGAGGCACGGGAGGGTTTGGCAGTGGGGCCGAGGAGGGCGTAGCCGACCATGCGGCCGTCGCGGTGGTAGGCGGGCTTGCCTTTGCGGGTGGGCAGCCGGTCCAGGCTCTGGCGGACGTAATCGAGAGTGCCGATGTCTTCCAGCCACACGATCTCGGTTTCGTGGCTGATCTCGTCCGCGCTGATCAGGGAACTCATGCGGTGGTGTCCCTTTCGTTGTCGGTGAGCAGTCCGATGCCCGGGTAGTGCTTGCGCTGGTTGGACAGGATCATCTCCTTGGGTGACGCCAGGCCGACGAGTTCGCGGGTGCGGGCGGCGAACGCCCGGGATGACATGGCCGGCGCCCCTTCATTGTGGCACCAGGCTTTGTAGGCGGCGTAGAGGGCGGTCTGCTCGGCGCGCAGGTCGGGGCCGAGGGTGCAGCTCTCTTCGTAGAAGCGGCCGGTGTGGTCCTCGGTCTCGGCGTAGGCGGTGGTGGCGATGCGGACGCGTTCGGGACCGGTCAGGTCGCGTTCGCCGCCGAGGTATCGGCGGGCGCCGTCGATCAGCCAGTTCAGGATGCCGGGGCCTTCCTCCATCACGAGGATGTCGGCCAGGTTGTCGATCTTGCGGTGATCGGGAACGACGCGTTCGAAGGGGATGAGGCGCATGCGACGCCAGAACGCGAAGCCGCCGGTGCCGACTTCGGGGCGGTGGTTGCCGAGCAGCCATAGTTTGTGGGTGGGTTCGAAGCTGAAGAAGTCCTGCCGCATGCGGCGGGCTTTGATCCGGTCGCCGCCGGTCAGCAACTTCACCCGCGCCTCGTCAAATTTGTCCCCGGGCTTGACCTCGGAGCAGACAATGACGCGTCGGCCGTGGAGTTCGGCGAGGTCGGTGGGGTGGCCCTCGTAAGGGCGGGCCATAAGGAAGCCGGGCGGGGCGGCGTCTGCGTAGTCCCCCAGCAGTTTCATCAGAACGTCCAGCAGGACGCTCTTGCCGTTTTTTCCGGCGCCGAAGAGGAAGGGCAGGACCTGGCCGCCGACGTCACCGGTGACCGAGTAGCCCAGGAGCAGTTGCAGGTAGGAGATCATCTCCGTTCCTTCGGCGTCGTCGCCGAATGTGTCGGCCAGGAACCGCTGCCAGCGCGGAGTGGGTACCGGCCGGGGGCCGACGGTGGTGGAGCGGGAGTGGAAGTCCTTGTTCGGGTCGGGGGTCTTCACGAGGCCGGTGCGCAGGTCGACGATCCCGTTCGGGGTACACAGCGCGTAAGGGTCGGCGTCAAGGCGGGCTGCGTTGAGGACCATGCCGGGGGCGGACTTGGCCTGGGTGAGCATGGCGTTGATGCCGGTGGTCGACAGTGCGCGGCGGCGGTGCTTTTGCAGGGCGGTGGTGGTGAAGATGCCGCGGGGGTCGTGGGTGGCAAGGTTCTCGGCGAGGTCGCCGGCCGCCCAGAGGACGGTGTCGTCTTCGTCAATCTGCCAGCGGGTGGTGTCCCATCGGTACCAGCCGATGTTGGGCACGTGCCGGTAGTCGTTGGCGTACAGCTTGACGAAGAGCTTGGCGTTGCCGCGGTCGGAGAGCGTGTCGGGCAGCAGGCCATGCGTGGTCGCCTCGCCGACGGGGAGGCGTTCGCTGTCGGCTTGGGCGGGGAGGGCGGTTGTGCCTTGTGCTCGGATCTGTGCGGCGACGGCTTCGGGGTCGAACTCGAAGAGAGTTTCGGGTCCCGGGGAGGTCACGGGCGCCTCCCGCTGATGTGCAGGGGCCGCTTGAGGCCAGCGGCAATTCCGCTGCGGATGATCTGCTCGATGCGGCGCTCCTGGCCCGGGCGGGCCGCGATGGCCGTCTCGTTCAGTGCCTGCTCTGCTTCCGCCTGCTGGAGGCGGCCTGCGGCGATGAGGCCGCCGATGGTGTAGGCGGCACGGTTGAGGGTGTCGGAGAACCCGGCACCCTCGGAGACCTGGCCACAGGCCTCGACCGGCGCGAGGATCGTGGCCAGCGTGCGCTGGCCGTGGTCGCGGCCGCCGCCTGCCGCAAGGACGGCCTGCTGGGCGCGTGCCGGTACCGGGCGTGGGGCCGGAATGCTGGGGGCCGGAAGGTGCCCGGTGCGCTCGAGCTCTTGGGCCAGCCACAAGGGCAAGGCGGCAGGCTCTCGCGTGGTGCCGAGCGGGGTGTAGGCGCCGTCGCGGTTCGTGGTGGTGCCGGGCGCGATGATGTAGCTGCCGTGGGCGCGGATGTCGACCTGCCAGGCCAGAGCGCGGCCGGGGCTGGAGCCGACGGATGACAGCCAGCGGCGCTCGCCGGCCCGGTACCAGACGTGGAGGCCGCCGGAAGGGGTGCGCACGCGCAGGGTGGCTTCGTCGTCGGCAGGGCTGATCTGGCCGCGGAGGGCAGCGAGAACGGCGATGGTGTGGAACCCGTTGGCCAGGCCGGTGAGGTCGACGCTGTCACCGATCGGGATGCCCGGAAGAATCCGGTCACGGGTGGGCGGCTGGGCAGGGTGTGCGTCAATGTCGATGACGACCAGGCCTGCGGGGCCGCAGGCGACTCCGATGCCGAACTCCGGACGGGCGCCCCACCATTGCTGGATGCGGTCCTGGTTGAGAGTGGCGGCGTAGAAGCCGTGGCACCAGCGCCCTACTGGGATACACGGGCAGTCGGCAGCGGGGTGTGGATTCGTGCGGCACGCGCTGCAATTCGCCGCGGGGGTCTTCCCACCGGGAGCCAGTGGGTGGACGGGCCAGCCTCGGCGGGCACACCAGCGGGCAGTGATCAGCGAGCGCCCAGCGACTGAAGACTCAGACGCAGCCACCTGTGAGTCGCTGGCAGAAAACTGCAGTTCAGCAGGCATCTACACCCCTCACCAGCGACCGAAGCGACTCAACGACGGACACAGACTAGCGAACTCGCGCAGTAAGCGTGTGGAGCACATGCGGAACTGCCGTAACACCGTCTCGGTCAAACGGCCAGGCAGGACCTCCCAGCGACCAAGCCTGTAACGCAGCGACCGAGCCGCTTCGGTCGCTGTTTCCGCACCGAAGAACAAACTGCCAGGTCAGAGCCCTAGAGTGACCCCAAACAGCGACTGAAGCGACTGAAGCTCCCTATATATGACGCACACGCGCACACATGAATGTCTTGATATACCCCGAACTTCGGTCGCTTCAGTCGCTGCTTCCTGCGCACACCCCACATGACCTGCAGGTTTGCCTACTCCTCGGTCAGCGACCAAAGAATCGCTGAGTCGCTGACCTTCAGTCGCTACGCCCGCATCGAGCCAGCGACCCAAGCGACCCAAGCGACTGAACGCCCGACATGCCCCGCACCTTCCGGCACGGCATAAACTCGGCACGGACTCAGGTCCAGCCCCCGGCCCACATCCCAGGGAATCAACAGCCCGGGCGTAGCGACAGGCCACCTCCTCGCGGAGCAAGCCCTGCTGTAGGAGCAACTCGAACAGCTTCCGCCTGCTCCTCCCAGTCCGCCGCATCCTGCGGCGGGGACGGCGACGGCCGCCAGGTGACATCGAAGACGGCGGCGACGCGCCCGTATCGCTCGTGCCGCGGGCCACGACCCGGGCCTGGACGAGCGGATCGCGGACACGGCCATCACCGAGCACTGCACCGACATCACCGAGGCCCGCTCCGAACGCGGCCCAAAACCCGGCTACCGCCTCTACACCGCCTGCTGGGCACCCACTACCCCGCCACACTCACGAACACCTCCCGCCGTCCCCGGCCGGGGCCGCAAACTGGCCCCCGACCCAGCCGCGTCATCCCCGTCACTGAAGCCGGGGGAGTGGGGTATCACGCGCCTGCCGCTGCACCACGACCGCGCCGTCATCGCCACCCGCATCCTCACCGCACGCCGCACCGCCCGCCTCCTGTACGGCCCAACCAGACAGCCAACCACGCTGCACCAGCAGCTGCTCCTCTTCACCACCGAGCGGCCCCCGTCAGCCAACACCGTCTGGCGGTCAGTCTCGCGGCACTGCGCACCGACCTAAAGGCACTGAAAACTGACCACCGAGCGACTCCACCAACTCAGCCGCGCCGGGCAGCACCTCACCGGACTGCGCAACGCCTTCACTTAGCGTTCGCGCCGGACCGCCGCCAAACAGTGCTCGACTCTTGAAGGCCGGCGCTGAGGAACACGCAGTACCGCCGTGACGGACCCACATCTACCATGCTCTCCCCGCGCGAGCTGAACCACCAGATCGCCGAGGGCGACCGGCTCGCCTTCCAGACCAGACGCGGGTGTGAGCCGTCGACGGAAGTTGGCGAGCCGGAGGGCGAGCTGGTCCTCATCTAGCCGGACCTGGACCTCCTCCCCCGCCTGAGTGACGACGAGTTCTCGGATCCTCAGGGCTGGATCATCGGCGTGCCCGGCCTCCGCTACCGCAGAGAGAAGGGCGGCATCTGCCTGTACCACCCCGGCATGCCGGCCAGCATCCTGCTTGCCGGCTTCAACTCCCACTGGTGGGATCGCGCCGTCAACCACCTCGCCCCCGACTACGACCTGCTGCAACCCAAGCCCGACTGGACACCCGAGGAACGCGCCGCCTACGCCGCACTTGCTGCCTCGCCCTGCGACCCGCCCTCGATCTACTCGCCCCTGCTACACCGCATCCGGGCGACCGCCGGGCCAGGCCCGGTCAACAGCACCGACGCCTGGCACGCTGTAGGCGGCAATGTACGGCTGGAGAAGCCCGACGGCCCGCCGTGCCCGACCTCATCCGGCTCCTGGGCGACGGCCCCACCGGAGTCGCCTGCCTGCTCCACCTGGCCGACGACAGCAGCGGCCTGCCCGCTTCTGGTGGCGCTTCGCCCGGCGCCGGCCACCAGGTCGCCGAACAGCGGAGGGCAACAGACGTTCGAGAGGCGGCCAATTGTGAACACCAAAAGGCTGAAACGTGAACATCACAGCCTCATGTCAGCGCCGGCCGGACACGCCACTCGCCGCAACCACGGGCACCCCGCGATCGCGCCGTCGGCCGCTTCCGCCGGGGGCCGCGCTCTTGACCCGCCGCCGCCGCCGACGACGAGGTCCTTGCCCGCCACGAACCCGAAGTCGCCCTGAAGATCGTGCTGGACCACTGCGGGCGCAGTACGGGACGGTGGGAGGCACTCGCCGCCGTCATGACCTTCGACTACGACGACGAGAAGATCACCTTCGGTCAGCTCCTCGACTCCCTGGACGGCGCAGCCGCCCAGGCACGCACGTCCTGAGTGGGCTGCTTCGCCAGTCACATGCTCCGAAACAGGCCTTCACCTGCCTTCGCCCGTGTGCCGCATACGGTGGCCTCGCCGCTCGCACACCGCCCGGCACGGCGGAAAGGAGCAGCGAGCATCGAAGGACGGAGGAAGGCCGGGATGAAGCAGGCCGCAGTGAGCGAGCTGGACGAACGGGTGCCAGGGCGCCGTTGGACGGTACGTTTGGACGCCGCCAGCCGGGGCAGTGCGGTGGTACGCATCTCGTGCAGCTGCCCCGCCTGCGCCGACCTGCGCCTGCCGTCCGTGGTCGCCGGCCGTGCGGCTGCCCTCGCCATCTCAAGGCCCACCTGCGCGCCGTCCCCCGCTCCCAGGGCCGGGGTGTACTGCGCGTGCAGGGCTGAGGGCTGCCATACCCACCTGCCCGACACCGGCCGCCATGCGCGTGTAGAACCCTAGCGGTGCGGCGGCCCGGTCGTCCTGGCCGTGATCACCGACCAGGAAGGCCGTTGGTGGCAGGTCATGGAGTGCTGCTCCCGGTGCGCGGCCGCCACCCCCCGGAGCGAAGACCGCGGCCACCTCCCAGGCTCCCAAGGCCGCCCGGCCCCCGTCACCACGGGCACGGGCACGGATGTGCCGCAGTTCTCCGACCACCAGGTCACCGCCGGTGGCACGGTCCCGGCTTCCCGCTCGGCACCTGCGCGGCGCCGCCCTCCACAGGCGAAGATCGCCCAGCGCGTCGTCCCACGACCTGCGGCCACCTCCCTGCGACACGAACTCATCGAACTCGGTAACCTCTTCCGCGCCTACCAGCAGCGACGAGCCCGATCTGGCGCTGCTCGTCTTCCAGAACGCGTTCGCCGCCCGCTGGGCCACCGCCACAGCCGACGCACAACTCACGAACCCGGCCAACCCGGAGTCCGGCGGCGCTTCTACCGTGACCTACGCCAGGAAGTCGGCACCGAGCAACAGACGCTGCGGTGCCCGGTGGCGACCTAGGTGGAGGGGTCTGAGAGATGACGATGTCTGCCTACGGTCGTTGCTGATTGCGGTCCGCACGCGGCAGCCGACTCGGTCTGCACGAGTGACGGCAGCTGAGGATGCCGGGGCTGCCGGATGTCTCGGCCACGGCCACTGTCCCCGGCCGACAGGTCTCACAGGGGCTGTTGACCGCCGCGGCTTGGCCCCTGCAGCTAAGGCCGGGCCGGCAACGCGCAGCGCCCTTTGGTCGGGGTGGCACAGCCGTCCCGACCAAAGGGCGCGTGATCGCGGGTCAGGAATAGTCGCCGCGCTGCGCCCGGTGCAGGATGTCGCGTTCCCGGCCGGCCTGGGTGTCGAGCGAGTCCTCGTGGTCGATGACGATGGTGTCGTCGGACGGCTGGGCCCGTACCTGGGCTCCATAGGCGTCTGTCGCCTTCACCAGGAGAGGCTCCTGGTGTGCGGCGGGCCAGCTCTGGATCAGATATGACTCCACGACTTCGTCCACCATCGTGTGGTCGACGGCCCTGTCCCTGCCGCACGCGTGGACGCGCAGCCGGTATGAGCCGGGGCCCTGGGATGCCAGCGAGGGCAGATCCGCAGGGTCGTCCGTGAAGGACGTCACGAGGAGTTCCCCTGAAGGGGAGTGACATGAGATCTCGGCGATCTCTTCCCATCCTTGGGCAGGGTCGGGTAGCTGGGAGTGCGGCTCGACCGTGACGTGGACGTCTCCGGTGTGGATGCCGGTGATCACCTCGATGGCTCCGCCATCTGCGGACACCAGGCCGGTGTGGCTTGGGTTCAGGTCGTCGGCCACAGGCCCTTGCGGGTCCGTGATCTGGAAGCGGTGGTACTCAGCGTGCACCAGGGCTGCGCCTGTAAGGGCTGGCTGATTCACGGTGGCCTCGTCTGGTCTCATCCGGCTGGGTCTACCTGATCCATACCAGGAACCGGTCCCCTTCCAGGACCCGGCTGTAGGTGTAGAAGCCTTTGAGGGCCTTGCCTGCATTGGTGTTCTGTTCGGCATCGACCATGCGGCGGCTGAACTTGCCGCTCCCGTACTTGGCGCCCTGCCACGTGCTGGCGAAGGCGTACTCGTCACAGGACTTGCCCGGCGGGCGCTGCAAGCTCGACGGGCAGGCCTTTTCCCGGTTCTCCTTGATCTTCTTTCGGTCCGTAAGCCTTGTCAGGAAGTTCGTCGTGCCGTACTTACCCGGGAGACCCGTGGCCTGGGCGTCCTTGATGTGGTCGGCGATCTCCGGCCACGGCCCGGTCAGGCTGTAGCTGATAACCGGCACGGCCTGCAGGTTGACGCAGCCGACCTGGCGAGGAGCACCGGGCAAGGCGTTGTCGCAGCGGACATCCACGGTGGAATGCTTTGTGGGCTCCGACGGCGCCACCCACTGGGAATTGGTGAACGTCCAGGACGCGACGCTCCGGCCCGTGCCCCGCTGCTTGGAGGCAGCGGTGTTGATGGTGGTGTCCATGAAGAACTGCCCGTAAGGCTCAGCGCTCTTGGACATCGTCTGCGCTGGGAAGCTTTTGCTGGCGACCTTGCACTTACCGACGCAGGAGGCACTCCCGGACACCTTAGTACCGTTTACCGCCCGCCCCCATCGGGACGACTCCAGCAGTCTCACTTGGTAGGCCCACGTCTTGGAGTCTCGGGCTGGAGTACCCGATGACCAAATACTTGATACCGCCGACCTTGCGGCCTGTGCGCACATCGATGGCGATGACCTCACTGCGCCAGATGCCGCAGCCGCGCATGCGCTCGATATACCACGTGGAGTCCACCCCGGCGTCGATGCACCACTTGGGTTCCTTCCAGGGCTTGGGCCTGGCTGCCGCGGCCGCGGTGTCCGACTCGTCGGCTTGTGCAGTTGGCGGAGCCGTGTCGTCCGCGGCATGCTGTGCAGTCGCCTCGGCTTCAGCCTGGCCGGCGTCCGGTACGCCGGCCAGGACTGCCGACTCATCCGCAGATGTGTCCGCAGGAGCCTCCAGTTGCGACAGAGCAGCCTGCTCGTCCGCATCCAGCTCGACCGCCGGCTCCAGAGACGCCGCGCAGGCCGCGAACTGTGCCCCGAGAGTCTCAGCAACATCCTTCACCCGCCCATCGCAGGCGGCCTTCTGGCCCGCAGCCAGCCCGACGCGCTCCCCGTCCTCCGCGGTCTCCGGGGCCTCCTCCGGTTCTTCGACCGTGCTGACCGCACCCAGGGCCAGGTCTTCCGCCGACGGCGCGGCGTCCGGGTCTTCCTCAGCCTCTTCCAGATCCGGTGACGCCTCATCAGCGACTGGATCGGTCACAATCACGCCCGTGGTCAGCGAGGTGTCCGCACCCGTTTCCGGCTCGCCTGCTGCCTGCGCGACGCCCAGATGGCTGCCCAGCAGTCCCAGCGTCACCGCCCCCACCGCCAGCAACACTCTCGGTCTCAAGTTATAACCCCCTGTTTGGTCAGAACAGCACGAACCCACCACTCATGTGGCATGTCCGCACCGGGTCGATCCGATCAAAACACAGGGCACTGACAGACGGGCAAGGGGATGTTCCGCCACGGCATATAAGCCATCTGCGTCTCACCTGTTGCGCACCCGAGGACCACGGACTCGTCACCGCCATCGCCTCGTCCACCTGCCGAGGAAGCGTGCGCACAGCCCAGCGAATATGAGGCCGACCGCGGAGCAGGGCACCGATCGGGTGGGAGATCGTCTGACTGGGCGGCCGGGCGGTTACTGGGTTCTGCCGCGTCTGTCGTGAGGGTCCGCCTACGATCCGTCGCCGTGCCGGCACGTCACCGGATCGTGGGGAGGGAACTGGGATGTCCGAGCTGGATCGGATCACGGCGCACCGTCAGACATGGCCGGTCCTGCCCCGGGTGCGTGAGAGTGAGGTCGTCCTGGAAGCTGCCAGGGCGGTGCTCCGCCTTTCTCCTCCCCGCCTGCTGATGTGGCTGGCATGCGGCGGGGATGGTTGCTCAAGCGTCAAGGAGCACGTCTTGCGGACCGCACCTCATTGACGTGGCGTACATGAGGTGCGGTTTGCAGGACGTCATGTGGCGCGGCGAAGGGGGATGACGACGTTCTCACCCATGCGCTTGGGGTCGAGTCGGTAGTACCTGATGTGGCCGATTCTTTCGGTCTCCTCGAGCCAGCCGGCTTCGATGACTTGCTTGCGAGTGCGGGAGAAGACTGGCGCTGCCATGCCGACGAGCTTGGCTAGGTTGGCGGCGGTCTCAAGGACAGCACCGGACCGATCGGTGGGGTGGAGGGCGTACAGCATGACGACGAGTCGCTGATTGGCGGTCATGCCTGCGGTCTTCTCGAGCAGCTCGAGGTTCTTCTGCTTGTCGTCGCTGCTGATCACTGGGCCTCCCACCGAGCAGGGATTTTGTCGTCGAATCCGGGGATATCCGGCGGGTTGCACGTTTTCACTGCTTCACGCTGCTCGATCCCAGTCCCGTGGAAGGCGATGTATGGGCTGATCCGGTAGAAGTTGTAGTTGCCGACACGGCCTCGAACGATCAGGATGCGGTGTTTCGCGAGCTTTCGGTTGATCTTGCCGACAGCGTCTGTGGACATCCCCACTCGCTTGGCGATATCCGCGCCGGTGGCTCGCAGCGGTTCCATGCCCTCCGGGGAGACTCCGATCCACCACAGGACGAGGAACTTCTGGCTGGGTGTGAACGCCTTGGATTCAGTGATCGCCTCGACGCGCGCCTTGTCGACCTGCGTGTGCCTCCCGGAAAAGGCGTACGGCGCATAGGGGACCGGCTCGCCCGTGTCGGCGTCGACCAGCCTGCGTACTGCTCCCAACGAGCCCTCCGAGCAAGAGGATGTCTACCGGTTCTTGAGGGACGGTTGTGAGGCCGCCCAGATGAACCTAACGTACATGAGCAAGACGTCAATCTACTCCGACTGTCGGCCGTGTCGTGTGTCTTCGCGTTCACTCCACTCCTCCCTGTTCCTGGCGCGCGTTCAGCACACCTCATGTACTCCACGTCAATTTGCTACGGCTGCAGGATCTGCTTACTCGGTTCCTGCAGTCGTGGTGCCAGCTCTCTCAACCGTCCTCCCAGTCCGTTCAGTCGTGGTGCGCGGTTGCAAGGACTGGATCACAGGTTTACAGATCTGGGCACTCAGACTCCCTGATCGTTCTCTACGGTCGCTTGAACCGCCTAGCAGTTCTGGTGGACGTGGTCTCTGCCTGCATTTACGCAGGTCAAGGGCGATTTAGCAGCTGCGCTCTCTTATCCTGGGAGGACGACGCCCGCCCTTCCTCCCTGTCACCACATCGCTCCTAAGTGGGCGTGCTCAGTCCCGCGCTGCTGTTGGGTTCTGTGGCGCCGATTCGAGCTCCGCATAAGCACGGACCCCGGCACATCCTCCGTCTCTCCCCGGTCACGAGGCCTCGGAAGCGTCCCGTCTCGACAGGCTGAAATCGATACCAACCATGGATGGCCAGGGCAACCCCTCTCTGCTTCGCACGACCTGTGCCGCGCCGAAAGGAACTCGCACTGGGGAACCGGCGGGGTAGGGAAGGAACTAGCGAGGGGAACTACCTGCGCTTCGCCTGTAGCACTTCCCACCAGTTCGTTGGACCTGCGGCACTGAAAGCCAACCACGACGAAACTGGTAGCCGAACGATCAGGCGCGCGTATGTTCCAGCAACCCCATCCCGGTCTCAACCACGCCTTCCTGTCTTCTCCGCCCCACCGGACCCGGTCGCCGCCCACGGCGACCGACTGCCCCGGCGGGGCACCGCAAGCCCGCCAGGGCTGAGGAGCTACCGACCCGACGCGCCCGTGCCGGAGAGCGCGAAAGCGGCTGAATGCGGGTTCAGCGGCACTGGGACGCGGGTTCGCCGGGACCTGTATCTGCACGGCACTCAGCGGGCCGTCGGCATGCTCGTCACCCGGCCGAATTTCCCGTCGGCTGGGCTGGCGGCACGCTGCGCCGACACGGACGATGCGATGGAGCGGGCCCTCGCGCTGCGCGATCCGCAGGCCTCGCCGTCCCTGGTCGAGCGGCTCAGCCGGGACGCGGACGCGAGCGTGCCCACGGCGGCGGCCTGTGATCCCAGGCTGCCCGTTCCCAAGCTGATCGAGCTCTCGACGACCCGCTGGCCATGCGACAGCGGCCAACCCGGCGTTGCCTGTGGCGGAGATGCGGGTCCTGCTCGAGCGGGCGGGGGTGCCAGAGTTGCCGGGCCGATGACCCAGGCCCCGATAAGGAAGATCCGCTCCTACGTGCCGTCGACGGCCCACATCCGCTGCCGGTTGTGTTGGGTAACGCTGTCCCGTACGGGTCTAGGACGAGCCAAATTTCGGCTGCCCAGTTGCCCTCCTCATCCGGAATGCGAACTTGTTGGAAGCGAGGCAATACCGAGCATGGCGTGGACACCGTCACGCTTAAGGCGGCAGTCCAAGGGACTTCCAGGTCTTCATGCGGGCGCGAAGGTTGTGCTCTTCGCAGGGAAGGACCTGGCCGCGGCGGCGGCTCAGCTGACAGTCCGTAGCCGTAGTTGCCAGGGGCC
>DASQNC010000047.1 GCA_035645145.1 Azospirillaceae bacterium
CGTTTGACGATCCCTTCCACGCTCAAGGCCGGCGTGGCGCGCGACGGTGCGGGGTCGAGGGGCATGGGACGGCTCGAAGCAGGTGGACGGTAAAGGGGCCGCATTCAACGGCGCCCGGAGCTCGCGCGCAAGAGGGAGGCAGCACTCCGGCCCTCGTCCATGCCCCGGCACGCCCCCCCCCCGGCGCAACCGCCTGTACAGGAGGGATGGCTTTCCGTGCCGATGCGCTTTTGTCCGGGACCGGCGCCGCGGCCTAGGGTTTGGGCGTGGCAGTGCCGGCATGCGCAGGGCTTCCGGACAGGCGAACGGCCGTTCCTGCCCACCGGCGGCGGCAACAGGCCGGCGGACCTGGGCGACGCCCTCCAGGCATTCCAGGACAATGTGGAGGCCTCGCGGACCCTGATCGCGGTCGGCACCAGCAAAAAGGTCTGGGGCTCGGCGCCGGTGCCGACCCGCGAAGGCGACCGGTTCTTCCTCGACTACATCCGCGGCACCGGAGGCGGGCAGCCGATCTTCCACATCGACATGTTCATCACCCTGGTCGGGCGGGACGGGAACGGCCGGTTCCGCGTCATGGTCGGGTCGCCAAGGCGCGCCGCGGAAATCGCCAACCGGCCCTTCCATCCCGGCCTTGCCATGCAGGCGGCCTTCGACGACATCGCGGACCTGCTCGAAGCCAGGGGGTTCGAGGTGATCCGCAACCCGCTGCCCCAGGTCCACACGGCCGGCGCAGCCCACCCCTTGTCCATGATCCGGGAGCACGCCCGGTCCTTTCCCCGCGGGGACGAACGGACGGCGTGGACGGCCATCGTGGACGAACTCACGGCTCTTGGCGCGGGGGACGACACGCTGGTGGAAAGCCGCAGATGGTACTTTGCGACCGCCAACAACTGCCTTGTGCAAACCGCAGCGGACGGCGGCAATGTGGTGCTCCTGCCCACATACGGGCACGCCCCGTTCGATTGGCTTCGGGCGGTCGATGCGGAGATGCGCCGGCTTTGGACCGATCTCGGCTACGAGGTCCGGGAACTCGCCAACTTCCACCCGTTCGCCGAAAGTCTCGGCGCGGTCCACTGCATCAAGAAATATCTGGAGCGGAGCGAGGGCGGCGTTGCGGCGCGCCTCCAAGCGTCGGGTTGAGGAGGGGGGCGAACAACGCCCCCTCCCCATAGCCCCTAGAAACGGAGCGTCCGCACCCGGACGACACCGGGCAGGGCCGCGACCCTCGCCCGCAGATCCTCGCCCAGCGCCTGGTCGATGGCCACCAGCGCCACGGCGTCCGCCCCCGGTGCCGAGCGGCCCAGGTGGAAGGTGGCGATGTTCACGCCGGCGTCGCCCAGGGTGCTGCCCAGGCGGCCGATGAAGCCGGGCTTGTCCTCGTTGCGCACGAAAAGCATGTGGGGCGCCAATTCCGCCTCCATACCCACCTCGTCGATCTGGACGATGCGGGGCTTCTCGCCGCCGAAGAGGGTGCCGGCGACGGTGCGCAGACGGTTTTCGGTCCGGACCGTCACGGTGATCAGCGTTTGGTAGTCGATGTCGCCGGTACGCTTGGTTTCCTTCAGTTCGATGTCGCGTTCGCGCGCGATCACCGGCGCGTTGACCATGTTCACGCTGTTCAGAAGCGGCTGCAGCAGCCCTTTCAGGACCAACTGCGTCAACGGCCGGGTGTTCAATTCCGCAACGGCGCCCGAATATTCAACGGTGACCGACCGCAGCCCGCTTTCGGTGATCTGGCCGGCAAAGCTGCCCAACTGCTCGGCCAGCTTCATGTACGGCCTGAGCTTGGGCGCATCCTCGGCCGAGACCGACGGCATGTTCAACGCGTTGGTGACGGCGCCGGTCATCAGATAGTCGGCCATCTGCTCGGCCACCTGGAGCGCCACGTTCTCCTGCGCCTCGGTCGTGCTGGCGCCCAGGTGCGGCGTGCAGACCACCTGCTCCATGCCGAACAGCGGATTCCCCTTTGCCGGCTCCTCGGCGAAGACGTCCAGTGCCGCGCCGGCCACGTGACCGGACTCCAGCGCCGCCTTGAGGTCGGCTTCGACGATCAGGCCGCCGCGGGCGCAGTTGATGATGCGCACGCCCCGCTTCATCTTCGCGAACGCCTTGGCGTCGATGATGCCGCGGGTCTGGTCGGTCAGCGGCGTGTGCAGCGTGATGAAGTCGGCCGTCGCGAACAGCTCGTCCAGATCGACCTTCCGCACGCCGATGTCCTTGGCCCGCTCGTCGGACAGGAACGGGTCGTAGGCATGGACGCGCATCTTCAGGCCGATCGCCCGGTCGGCGACGATCGCGCCGATGTTGCCGCAGCCGACGATGCCCAGGACCTTGCCGGTCAGCTCCACGCCCATGAAGCGGTTCTTCTCCCACTTGCCGGCGTGGGTGGAGGTGTTGGCGGCCGGGATCTCGCGGGCGAGTGCGAACATCATGGCGATGGCGTGCTCGGCCGTGGTGACCGAATTGCCGAAGGGCGTGTTCATGACGACCACGCCCGCCGCGGTGGCGGCCGGCACGTCGATGTTGTCCACGCCGATGCCGGCACGGCCGATGACGCGCAGCGATGTCGCCGCGGCCAGGATGTCCTTGGTGACCTTGGTGGCCGAACGGACGGCCAAGCCGTCGTAGCCGCCGATGATGGCCTTCAGCTCGTCCGGCTTGAGGCCGGTCTTCACATCGACCTCGACCCCGCGTTCGCGGAAGATCTCCACCGCACGGGGGGAAAGACTGTCGGAAATCAGGACCTTGGGCATGGATGCTGTTCCTTGGATGCGGGGCGCCGGCGGTCCGGTTTCCAACATGGAACCGGACCGCGTCGCCGAATCGCCCGTGAGGGGGAGCGCCGCAAGGCGGCGCTTGGAAAGGTCAGGCGGCGGGTGCGGACGCCTTGACGGTGGCGTAGGCCCAATCGAGCCACGGGACGAGGGCCGTCATGTCCGACGGCTCCACCGTTGCCCCGCCCCACAGGCGCAGGCCGGGCGGCGCATCCCGGTAGGCGGCGGCGTCGAACGCCACCCCTTCCTTTTCCAGCAGCTCGGCGATCTGCTTGGCCACGGCGGCTTGCGTGTCCGCCCCCAGCGCCGTGAACCAGGGGTCCACGATCCTCAGGCAGATGGAGGTGCAGGAGCGCGTGGCCGGATCCTCGGCCAGGAAACCGGCCCAGCCGCTCTGCTCGACCCAGGCCTCGACGACTTCGAGGTTGGTTTCCGACCGCTCGACCAGCGCCGGCAGGCCTCCGATCCGCTCGGCCCAGGCCAAGCCGTCGATGGCGTCCTCGACCGCGATCATGGACGGGGTGTTGATGGTTTCGCCCTTGAAGATGCCTTCGTTGATTTTTCCGTCCTTCGTCAGGCGGAAAATCTTGGGCATCGGCCAAGCCGGGTTGTGGCTTTCCAGCCGCTCGACCGCACGGGGCGACAGGGCAAGCATCCCGTGTGCCGCCTCGCCGCCCAGCACCTTCTGCCAGGACCAGGTGACCACATCCAGCTTGTCCCAGGGCAATTCCATCGCGAACGCCGCGGACGTCGCGTCGCAGATCACCAGCCCCTTGCGGTCGACCTTGATCCAGTCGCCGTCCGGCACCCGCACGCCCGAGGTCGTGCCATTCCAGGTGAAGACAACATCCCGGTCGAAATCAACCTGGGACAGGTCGGGCAGACGACCGTAAGGCGCCTTGATTTCGCGCACGTCGGACAGCTTCAGCTGCTTCACGACGTCGGTGACCCAATCCTTGCCGAAACTCTCCCACGCCAGCATGTCGATGCCGCGGGGCCCCAGCAGGGACCATATGGCCATCTCGACCGCCCCGGTGTCGGATGCGGGAACGATGCCCAGCCGCCAATCGGCGGGCATGCCGAGCACACGCTTGGAGCGCTCGATCACATCGGCCAGCTTGGATTTTCCGGGTTTCGAGCGGTGGGACCGCCCAACGAGAGCCCCTTGAAGGGCGTCGAGCGTCCAACCAGGACGCTTTGCACAGGGTCCCGACGAAAACAGCGGGACCTTTGGCCGAATGCTCGGCTTCATGTCGCTATCCTTCCAGATAGTCGCGTCCCGTTGGGGGGACGTGGCCCGCCGCCGAGAATGATGAGGAAGGCCTCCGGCGTCAACGTTGCCCTTGCGGCGCAACATGCCACCGCTATGTGATCAGGCGACGTAGGCTCCTTCGTGGAGACGCGGGGGGCTTGCGCCTGCTTCGCTTTCCCGTGCGAACTCAACGTCACCGGCAAAGCCACCATCCGCCAGCTTGCGCCCGGATACGCCGGCGCGGATCGGATCCGCGACTTGATGCGAGCCGTCCGGCCAACGTTCGCCGGCCGGGATGATGGCGACTCGGCGCCGATGGCTCGGGCGGCCTTGGTCACGGTCTCGGCATTGCGCACGGGAACCGGCGAAGGTCGGCACCGGTCCTGTCGGCAGCGACAGGGCGGCCCCGTTGGGAATGGGAAATCAAGCGGGTGCCGGGCGCGATGGACGTCAGCGATGCCGGCGGCGGTTTTCCGGTCTCAACGGCACATGGAGTCACCACGGCCCCACCACCGGCGCACACGCCCCTGCAATTCGAGGAGACGGGACGCCAGCGACTACGAATACGCCGGCGCAGGGCCGCAGCGACCCGATACGACCCGTCCCCCACTCGCATGCGGCGCGCCGCACCCCATGCTCAGTTGGCGAACAAACCCGCGTCGCGCAGGATGTCCTTCAACTTCGCCAACGCGGCTTCCCGATCGACCTCGGAGGGGAACCGCTCGGCATAGCTCTGGGCGAATTCCGGCGTGGCGAGAACCTGCCGGATCACCTCGGACGCAAGCTTACGGGCCCGGCCCGGTGGCAGGGGCGGCTGGGTGCACAGGCGAATCAGCTTCTGCATGCGCTCCAGTTGGGAGCCGCGGCCCTTCGTCGCCTCGTTCCGCACCACATCGGTCAGAATGCCGTCGATGGCATTCACGAATTCGGCTTGGGCATTGGTGTCGAAACCGATGCTGGCGAAGCGATTGGCCAGGGTCGAAAGGGTCGGGATCGACATGGACCGGTCCTTAAGCGGCGCCACATAATCCCGGACCAAGTCATCGGCCTTCATTACATTGCGCAACGGCTCGGCCACCCGTTGACGCCCAAGCTCGATGGGCGAGGACTCCGCCAGGGCCAGCAGACGGTCCAGCTTGTCGGACAGTGGCTTCGCACCCTGCAGGTATTCGCTGATGTTGTCGACATGGGTCATCCGGTCGACGCGCTCGCGCACCGCTTCGGCGAACTCCAATTCCGCCCCCAGGCCGGGACTGGTTGCTTCGACGCGCTTTACCACGGCGTTCAGCGCCTGCATCTCGTCCGACAGGACACCGTCGTTGGTCAGGTTTTGCCGCACGACGATTTCGCGAAGCAGACGCTCCCGCAGCGCCTCCCGGCAGCGGGGCATCCCGTCGTCGCGCAGGAGCTTGCCCAGGGCGCGCAACCCGATCGGAAGCTGGTCAAGTGGCTTGTGGAACTCGCCTTGAAGCATGTCGACGAGCCCCAACAGCAGATCGGCCCGGCGGCGGCCGGCCACCGGCAGGATCTCGCGCACGGCCGATGCGTGGATCAGGATCTCGGAACCGATGGCATCGAACAGGCTGGCATGCTCGTTCGACAGATGCGGTTCGTAGAGCTGGAAGAGAAGCTCGAACTTCTCATTCCACGATTTGCCTGCCGACAAATAGTGGGTCAGTGCCTTGAACTGATGATAGCGGGCCTCCGCTCCGGAATGCTGGGCTTCGATGCTCAGCATGGCTTCCTGGAACTTGCCCGGGCGCAACGTCACCGGCGCACCGGCCTGCGCTTCCGTCTTCAGGCGGCGCACGCGCGCCGACACCAGCGCCTCCAGTTCCTTCATCCGGGCGCTGGGCGGTTTCTGGGTGCCGAAGACCTGAACCACGGCGATGCGCTGCATGACGGTTTGCACCAGCGCCCCGGAACTCATGATCCGGTCGGCGGCACGGTCACTGTGGAGCAGCTCGACAAGGGTCAGGGTGTTTTCTTCGAGGTACTTGCCCAACACGGCGAAAATCAACGCCCGTGCATCATCGGACACCAAGTCCTCGGGCGTCTCGCAGGCGACCGCCACGCTGCCGGGCACGACGATCGGCATCCAGGGATCGGGCACGGCAACGCCGGGTTTGGACCAACGCGCCACATCCCGGTCATAGACGCAATCGAAGTCCGTCCGTGTGACCCGCCTGGTCAACCGGATGCCATCGACACTCCCACTATCCCGCAGCTTGTCCACCGCCACGCGGAAAGGAGCTTCGTCGCGGCCGGACTGAACGAGCACCCATCGACCGTTGCTCAACGTCTGGAGGAGGAATTCCACGCGCATAAATTCAGAGTTGAACGACATGAACGCTGGCCCGCGGGTCTGGACTGGTCGCCCCCAAATCCGGGTGCGACCATTAGATTAGCACTTTAGGGCAATGCATTCTACTTTCACACTCCAAACCGCCGAAATCCCCCGCTTCCGGACAGCCCGCTCTGACAGCGCTTGGCGTCGTTCCCGCTCGGGAAATATTCCACACCTAGGCCGCCCCGCCGCTGCGGATCATCAGGCGATTGGGATCGTCGATCGGGCCGAACCCGAACCGGCTGTACAGGTTCTGGGCATCACGGGTGAACAGGACCCAACGGCGGATCGCCTGCAGGTCCGGGTCGCCGCAAATGGTGCCGACCAGCCATTTGGAAAGTCCCCGGCCCCGCCACGGCTCCCGCACGAACACATCACAGACATAGGCGTGCGCGACATAATCGGTGACGACCCGGGCATAACCGGCCTGATACCCTTCCGGGGCATACAAGCCATAGCAACGGCTGTTCGCGGCTGCGGCCCGGACGCGGTCGAGCGTGATTCCCGGCGACCAGTAGCTGCGCGTCAGGAATCCGTGGACGGCGTCCATATCCAGTAGCGCCGGATCGGTGCTGATCCGGAACCCGTCCCGGACCCATGTGCGGTGGGCGTTCTCAGGCGCTGAGGACATGGATGGTCCTCTCTGGATAATGCGCGGTCCCGGCCGCGAAACCCCGTTTCCGCCAGCGCGTCGAGCCGCAGTCGACCCCGGACACATTCCCGGAGCAGACGGATCGAATCAACAGTGTCCGTGGAACCGCCACCCGAACGCCAAATCGGTGGGGCGGGGCCGCCGGCCGGTGTGTTTCAGGTTTCGCGGATCTCATTGGCCATCCGCATTACCGTCATCCATGAACATGCGTTTCTCGGAAATCGCCGGCGGCGCGCAATGATCCGCCCCGGCCTGTCGGGAAGGCCCTCTGCGCCCGGAAGCGGTCGCGGTGGACGGAACGGCCTACTCCCTGCGACCATGGTGAACGGCCTCAATGTTGTTGCCGTCGGGGTCCAATACAAAGGCGGCGTAGTAGCCGGGGTGGTAATGGCGTTCGCCCGGACCGCCATTGTCGCGCCCGCCGGCAGCCAATGCCGCGGCATGGAAGCGGTGCACGGTTTCACGATCGGGCGCTTGAAACGCCAGATGAAGCCGCGCCGTCGGCGATTCGCCGGCACTCACATACAGCTCGTCGGCCTCGAACCAGTCACCGCCTTCGCCCGTGAGGGGGATTCCCAGAACATCGAGGATCGCGCCATAGAGCCGCCGGCTGGCCGCAACGTCGCGGACGCGCAGGTGGACATGGTCGATCAGCCGCCCCTTGCAATGCCGCATGCACAGCCCCCACGGTCGAAACCACCCGTGGAAGGTGGCACGCCCCCGAGAGGTTCCCGCCGCCCCTACTCCGCGGCTTTGACCAGGCCAGCCGCGGCCTCGATGGCGGCGACGATGTCGGCAACCACGGACTTGACCAGGGCCTCGTCGTCGCCTTCGGCCATTACGCGGATCAGCGGCTCGGTGCCGGACTTGCGGATCAGCACGCGCCCCGTGCCCTCCAGCCGGGCCTTGCCGTCCTCGATCGCGGCGACCACGGACGCGGCCTCCAACGGCGGCGCGCCGCTGTAGCGCACGTTGCGCAACACCTGCGGGGCCGGATCGAACAGCTTGGCAACCTCGCTCACCGGCCGGCCACTCTCCTGCACGCAGGCCAGCACCTGCAACGCCGCGACCAGCCCGTCGCCCGTGGTGGCATAGTCGCCAAGGACGATGTGCCCGGACTGCTCGCCGCCGACGTTGTAGCCCTCCGCCCGCATCCGCTCGACCACGTAGCGGTCACCCACGGGCGTGCGCACCAGCGCCACCTTGTGGCCGTTCAGGAACCGTTCGAGCCCCAGGTTGGACATGACGGTGGCCACGACGCCGCCGCCCTTCAATTGGCCGGACTGGGCCCAGCGGTGGCCGATCAGCGCCATGATCTGGTCGCCGTCGATCATGTGGCCCATCTCGTCGCACACGATCAGGCGGTCGGCATCGCCGTCCAGCGCCAAGCCGATATGCGCCCCGGTCTCGACCACCATCCGCTGGATCCGTTGCGGATGGGTGGCACCGCAGTCCTTGTTGATGTTGAAACCGTCGGGCTGCACGGCGGCCGGGATCACCTCGGCCCCCAGCTCCCAAAGGACGGTCGGGGCCACCTTGTAGGCGGCGCCGTTGGCGCAATCGACCACGATCTTAAGACCGTCCAGGCGCAGGCCGCGGGGGAAGGTGGCCTTCACCTGCTCGATATAGCGGCCGATGGCATCATCCAGACGGCGGGCACGGCCCAATTCCTTCGCCGGCGCCAGTTCGCCCGACAGCGGACCGCCGATGCGCCGCTCGATCGCCATTTCGACCTCGTCGGACAGCTTGTAGCCGTCGGGGCCGAACAGCTTGATACCGTTGTCGTGGAACGGGTTGTGCGAGGCGGAGATCATCACACCCATGTCCGCCCGCATGGAGCGCGTCAGGAATGCAATGGCCGGCGTGGGCATCGGCCCGACCAGCACCACGTCCATGCCCATGGAGATGAAGCCCGCCGTCAACGCCGGCTCCAGCATGTAGCCGGACAGGCGCGTGTCCTTGCCGATGACCACCAGATGGCGGTGATCCCCCCGGCGGAACTCCAGAGCGGCGGCCATGGCGACCTTCAGCGCCGTCTCGGCGGTCATCGGCTCGATGTTCGCAGTGCCGCGAATGCCGTCGGTGCCGAACAGGGTGCGAGACATGGGCGGGTGTCCTTCCGTTTGCTCCGACCCTTATACCAAGAGGGTCGGAGCAATGCGCTGCGCCATTCCTGGGGTCAACCTTGGGAGGCAGGCGATGCCCGGAGGGCGCACCACAAAGCGCGAAGCTGCGCCGTCTCCGCAGCGTCGTGGACGCGCAGGACCGGCACGCCGCGATCCAAAAGGACCATGGCCGCGGCCAGCGAGCCGGGAAGCCGCTCCTTCGCGGGCTCGCCCCGGCTCAGCCGGCCGAGGAAGGATTTCCGGGAGACGCCGTAGAGGACGGGCGCGCCCAGCCCGTGGAACAGGGCGGCCCGGCACAGAAGATCCAGGTTGTGCTGGACGGTCTTGCCAAAACCGATTCCGGGATCGACCGCGACCGATTGGGCAGCAATCCCCGCGGCCCGGCAGGCCACCAAACGGGACTCGAGGAAATCATAGACATCCAGCGCGACGTCGTCGTAGCGCGGGTCGTCCTGCATGGTGCGGGGTTCGCCCAGCATGTGCATGACGCAGACCGGGACCCCTGCCCGGGCCACCACCGCCAAGCTTTCGGGATCGCCTGCAAGCGCCGTCACGTCGTTGACGATCCGCGCCCCGGCCGCCAGCGCCCGGCGCATGGTGGCGGCATGGCGCGTGTCGACCGAGACGGCGTGCCCGTCGCGCGCCAATGCCTCGATCACCGGACCGATCCGCCGCCACTCGGCGTCGGCGTCCACGGGTGCCGCCCCCGGCCGGGTCGACTCGCCGCCCACGTCCAGGATGTCCGCCCCGGCCGCGGCCATGGCGCGGCCGTGCGCAATGGCGGTCTGCGCGTGCGCGAAGTCCCCGCCGTCGGAGAAGCTGTCCGGCGTGACATTGACGATCCCCATCAGGCGTGGACGGCCGAGATCCAGCCCGGCCCAGGGGGGCCGGGGGGATGTCAGGGCGTGCAGACGGTCGTGCAGGGCCGGCGCCACCCCGCGCGCCGCGGCCCATGCCTCGGCCTGCGCGGGCGTCGCCGTGGCACGCGAGATCCGCCCCGGTCCGGTGCGGACCATCAGATCCAGCAGGGTGAAGCGGACGGCCCCGCCTGCCAGCGCCAACCCGCCCGGCGAACCGGGATTGAGAAAGCCGGTGGGTTCGACGTAGAGGCGGCCGTCGCGGGCGTCGGGGGCGAAGGTGGAAAGCGGCATGGCGGGATAGAGGCGCCCCCCGAAGCGGCTGTCAACATGGGCGGAACGGCCCCTCGACCACATCATGAAAAAGGGGCCCCGGTGGGGCCCCTTTCCCTGTCGTCGGTGTTTCCGGCCGTCAGCCCGGCTGGGGCTCGGGCGCCATTCCGCCCGGCTCCTTGCCGCCACTGGTCGGGACCGTTCCGCGCCGGCCGGTGCTGGGCCGTGCGGGCGGCGGCGTCGGGGCTTCGCGCTTCTCGTCACGGACAATGGGTTCGCCGCGCAGGAGGGCCATGATCTCCTCGCCACTCAGCGTCTCGTACTCCAACAGGCCCTTGGCCAGGGTGTGGAGCTGGTCCATGTGGTCCTCCAGGATCTGGCGCGCCTGCTCGTAGGCGCCGTCGACGATCCTGCGGATCTCCTCGTCCACAAGCTGGGCCGTGTGGTCGGAGAGGTTCTTGTGCTGCGTCACCGCGTGGCCGAGGAACACTTCCTGGCTGTTGTCGCCGTATAGCAGCGGCCCGAGCTTTTCGCTCATGCCCCACTCGGTGACCATCCGGCGCGAGATGTCGGTGGCCATCTTGATATCCGACGAGGCACCGGTGGTGATGCGGTCCTTGCCGAAGATCAGCTCCTCGGCGATGCGGCCGCCCATGGCCACCGCAAGGTCGGCCAGCAGCTTCGCCTTGGACAGCGAGATCCGGTCGCCTTCGGGCAGACGCATCACCATGCCCAGCGCACGGCCGCGCGGGATGATGGTGGCCTTGTGCACGGGGTCGCTGTCCGGGCTGTGGATGGCGACGATGGCATGGCCGGCCTCGTGGTAGGCGGTCAGGCGCTTTTCCTCTTCGGTCATGACCATGGAGCGGCGCTCCGCACCCATCATGACCTTGTCCTTGGCCGCCTCGAATTCGGCCATGCCGACCACACGCTTGCCCAGCCGGGCGGCCAGCAGCGCCGCCTCGTTCACCAGGTTGGCGAGATCCGCACCCGAAAATCCGGGCGTGCCGCGGGCGATGATGCGCGGATCCACATCCGGGGCCAGCGGCACCTTGCGCATATGGACCTTGAGGATCTTCTCGCGGCCGATCACGTCCGGGTTCGGCACGACCACCTGGCGGTCGAAACGGCCCGGACGCAGCAGCGCGGGGTCCAGAACGTCCGGCCGGTTGGTGGCGGCGATGAGGATGACGCCCTCGTTCGCCTCGAACCCGTCCATCTCCACCAGGAGCTGGTTCAGGGTCTGCTCGCGTTCGTCGTTGCCGCCGCCCAGGCCCGCCCCGCGGTGCCGGCCGACGGCGTCGATCTCGTCGATGAAGATGATGCAGGGGGCGTGCTTCTTGCCCTGCTCGAACATGTCGCGCACGCGGCTGGCGCCGACGCCCACGAACATCTCCACGAAGTCCGAGCCGGAGATGGTGAAGAACGGCACGTTGGCCTCGCCCGCCACGGCGCGCGCGGTCAGGGTCTTACCGGTACCCGGCGGACCCACCAGCAGCACGCCCTTGGGGATCTTGCCGCCCAGGCGCTGGAACTTCTGCGGGTCCTTCAGGAACTCGACGATCTCGGTCAGTTCCTGCTTGGCCTCGTCGATGCCGGCCACGTCGTCGAAGGTGACGCGGCCCACCTTTTCGGTCAAAAGGCGCGCCCGGCTCTTGCCGAAGCCCATGGCCTTGCCGCCGCCCGACTGCATCTGGCGCATGAAGAAGATCCAGACGCCGATCAGAAGCAGCATCGGGAACCAGGACAGCAGCACCGAGAACAGCGACGGCACGTTGCTGTCGTCCGGCATCGCCGTGATACGGACGCTCTTGTTCGCAAGCCGGTCGACCACATTGGCATCGGCCGGCACGTAGGTGGCAAAGGGCTGCCCGTCAGTGCGCCGGCCGGTGATCTGATTGCCCTTGATCGTCACTTCGGCGACCTGACCGCGGTCCACCTCGGCCAGGAAGTCGCTGAACGGAACATTCCCGGACGGGCCACGGGTCGACGAGCTTTGGAACAGGTTGAACAGGGCCACCAGCAGCAGCCCGATGATGATCCAGAGCGCGAGGTTCTTGCCGAAATTGTTCACTGCCGATGCCTTTCGTGCGCGGCGTCGCCCGTCCTCGAACCGCCGCCGGTCACGGCAGGACCCAATCCGGACGTTTGCTTCATCATGAGATAATGCATTGCCGTGTTCAAACAACGGTCCTTGCGGGGAGGAACACCGCGGAAGAGAGCGAAATCCCCGGAAGGAATGTCGCGGTCACCCCTGCGGCATCCGGTGTACGGGCGTAGCCTATAGCTGGAACGGCCAGAAGCCCCGCACGATCCCACACCGCCGGAAGAGATGCGCGCGCACCCGAGGGAAGGGATGCCGAGAAAGCCGAAAACCTTTGCCCATCAGGGCCCTGCCCCACCCGGCCAAGGCTGGCGACCGTCCATCCCCCCTCGCCTGCCGGTGCGGGCAAAGCGACCCGGAACCGGCGGTCCCAATGCACCGCCTCCCCCGGCCGGATCGGTACCCGCCCGGTGGCCGCGGGTTCCCGTGTCACCAAAATGCTTCCGCGCCAAAAGCCGATGCGGCAGCCGGCAAGGGTGCGGGCAGGCGGACGCGCAACCGGCATGCGCGCCTCGGCCGCCAGGTGAGTCCACAGGCGCTCCAGCGCCCCGTCGCGCACAGGACGACTCGAAGCCCCCACCACCGCCAGAACCTGCCGCAACGCACGCAGCGCAAGTTCGTCCGGGGCACCCGCAAGCTGCCGCGGATCGAGCAGAACGTAGCCCTCCGGATAGATCCGGGCGGCGCGGCCCAGCAACGCCGCCATCGCCGCGTCCAGCGCAGCCCGCGCCCGTCCGGCCCGGCGCGCCGCGTCGAACAGACGTTCGGCGTCCATGCCTTCGGCCGCCAGTAGCGGCGCCACGGCGCGCAGACGCCCTCGTGCGAACCGGGCAACCGTGTTGGACGGGTCCTCCACCCACGGCAGCCCGAATGTCCGGCAGGTCGCCTCGATCCGCGCACGGGCAATCCCCAGCAGGGGCCGCAGGATGCGCGCCGGCCCCTCCTCCCGGATGGCGGCCATCCCTGCCAAACCGTCCGGCCCGCTGCCGCGGCTCAACCGTAGAAGCAGGGTTTCGGCTTGGTCCTCAAGGCGGTGGCCCAGGGCCAGGTGCAGGATTCCGCGGTCGGCGCAGCGGGCCAGCAGCAGGCGCCGTCGCTCCGCCCGCGCCCAGGCCTGGATGCCGGTGGCCGGCGCCGCGGCTTCGATCCGCAGGATCTCGTGCTCAATGCCACGGTCGGCCAGAAGGCGTCCGACGGTCAGCGCCTCGGCCGCCGCCTCCGCGCGCAGTCCATGATCAACAGTCAGGGCCACAACGCGACCGCCGCGCTGCACGGCCCAATCCCGGAAAAGAAGGCAAAGTGCGAGGCTGTCCGGCCCGCCCGAAACGCCAACCGCGATCAAGGGCGAGGGTTCGAAGGGCCCCAGCGGGGCCATCAGCTCGGCGAACGTCTCCCGATCCAGCTCCCCAAGGTCGGGACCGCCGGTGCCGTCGCCGCCCGCCACCCCGGCATCACCCTACGCAATTCAGCTTTGAGCGTTCCTGCTGGACGCGCTGGCGCTGGGTGGTCGGCAGGTTCGGAAACTGCTGCTGCAATGCGTTGAAGGTGTTGCACGCGTCATCGCGACGGCGGAGCTGGGACAGCGAAAGTCCCAGTTTCAGCAGGTTGTCCGCCGCCTTTTCGCCGCGGGGCGCGGCCTGGTAGGCCTCGGCGAAGGCCACCGCCGCCTGGTCGAACTGGCCGCGGGCATAGTGGGTTTCCGCCAGCCAGTAGCGGGCATTTTCGGCCAGCTTGTGGGTCTTGTGCCTTTGCAGGAACTGCTCGAACCCCTGCTGCGCTTGGGCAAGCTGGCGCTGCTCGATGTTCCTGTAGGCGGCGTTGTACATCTCTTCCGGCGTTCCGGCGGCGGGCGCGGCCTGGGCGGGCGCCGATTGCGGCGGGCGACTGGCCTGGGCGGGCGGGGACTGTGCCGGAGCCGACGGCGCCGGCATCGGCGCCGATTGCGCCTGCGGGGCCGGCGTAGCCGAGGCCGCGGGGCGGGTGGCCTGCGCCGAAACCTTTTCTTCGATCTGGGACAGGCGGAATTCGATGTCCGACGACAGGCGGTCGAGCCGCTCGCGCAACTGGCGGGCGGCGAATTCGTTCTCTTCGACCCGGCCGGTCATCGTCCGGATGACGTCTTCCAATTGCGTGATGCGCACCTCGTAGGCCGCCGCCGACCCGGCCGGCGCGCTGGACACCACCGCCCCGCCGCTGGCCGCCCCACCACTGGCCGAGCCGCCGCGCGCGGATTGGCGCTGCAGCGTCTGAACCTCGGTCTCCAGCCTGTTAAGGCGGTTCAACAGTTCCCTCAGGTCGCCCGACTGCGCGGCAGCCGGCCCCAACTGGGCGGATCCGGCCAGAACCGCAAGGCCGAGAACGGCCGTCGCCGCCAAACGGGCGCGCGCGGGCATCCGGGGGAAACGCATCACCAAGCCTCCGTCACGGGATGATTCAACCGCTAGCGGTGCATACCGGCAAAAATAAGGCGCCGCCGGCAACGGACCGGTCTGCCCGATCCGCCGCCGACGGCGCCGTTACTCGTCCTCAGACGCGACGCGTCAAGCGTCGCGGCTTACAGGAACGGGGCGACCGGGCAGCCGGCGCCACGGTTCGGCGCCAGGCCGACACCCGTGACCGCACGACGGTTCTGGGCCCAGTTGGCCTCACCCGTGCCCATCGCGCGCGCGCACTCCTTGCCGTACGAGATGGTCTCGACGCGCGAGCGGTCGATGCCCTGCGAGACGAGGTAGTCGCGGACGCGGGCAGCTCGGCGGTCGCCGAGCGCCAGGTTGTACTCGCGGGTGCCGCGCTCGTCGGCGTGACCCAGGATGGTCACGCGGGCCTGCGGGAAGCGGCGCAGCCAGCCAGCCTGGGCGTCCAGGGTGGTGCGGGCTTCCGGATTCAGATCCGAGCGATCGAACGCGAAGAACACGCGGTCGCCGACGCTGGCGGCCAGGTCTTCCTGCGTGCCCGGGGTCGGGCCCGAGGCAGTGGTACGCTGCTGGGTGTTCGCAGCCGAGTTGGCCGACTCATCGGTGCTCGAGCACGCCGCGAGGGCGAGCATGGCCGCGAAAACGCTGATAACCTTAAGGTTCATTTTTAAGACCCCCTAGTAACGACTTCGGGTTGCACGACCGGAGAAGCCACCGGTTTCGGATGTCACGCCTGGCCCTCTGCGCGCGCACGGTCGTCCAGCCGTTTTACCGAGGCCGTTGTCTTTGCGGTGCGGAACTTAGTCCGATCGTTTTAGGGAATCAAGGGCGACCAAGCGGGATCCGATGCATCTCGCGGTGTTATGACTTCGCGTTCGTTCGCGCCGGTCAAGTCAACGGAATAGAGTTTTGCAACCCTGCCGCGTCCGCCATCGCTCGGCCGTTCCTTGAAAAACATAAGGACGCGGCCGTTCGGAGCCCATGTCGGCCCTTCCACATGGAACGCGGACGTGAGCATCCGCTCACCAGTCCCGTCGGGACGAATCACTCCGATATGGAAATTGCCCTCATGAATTCGCGTGAAAGCGATCAAGTCTCCGCGGGGCGACCATACCGGGGACGCATAACGGCCGGCGCCGAAGGTCAGCCGGCGCGCGGAGCCGCCGCCCGCATCCATGATGTAGAGCTGCTGCGTGCCGCCGCGATCCGACTCGAAGACCACCTGCCGGCCGTCGGGCGAGAAGGACGGAGCCGTGTCGATGGCCGGATCGTCGGTCAGCCGGGTCGACCGCCGCGTGCGCAGGTCCATCACATGGATGTCGGAATTGCCGTTCTGCGCCTGGCTGAAGATGACCGAGTTGCCGTCCGGCGAGAAGCGCGGGGCGAAGGTCATGTTCGGAAAGTCGCCCAGGACCTCCTGCCGGCCCGAATCGATGTCGAACAGGTAGACCCGCGGGCGGTTTCCGACATAGGCCATGTAGGTGATCATGCGCGCCGACGGCGAGAACCGCGGCGTCAGGATCAGCGCACGGCCGTCGGTCAGGTCGCGGTGGTTTTCACCGTCCTGGTCCATGATCGCCAGCCGCTTGGCCCGCTGGTTGGCGGGGCCGCTCTCCGAGATGTAGACGATCTGGGTGTCGAAGTAGCCTTCCTCGCCCGTGATCCGCTTGTAGATTGCGTCCGAGATCTTGTGGGCGATGCGCCGCCAGGCGTCCGGCCCGGCCTGGAGGCCGAACCCCTCGATCTGCTGCCGCGTGGTCACGTCCCACAGCTTGAAGTCCACGCGCATCCGGCCGTCCGGCAGGGTGGAGACGCTGCCGCTGACCAGCCCCTGGACCAGCTGCGCCCAGTCGTCGTAGCGCGGCGCGTTGACGGACATCAATTGCTGGGCGGACTGGATGTTCGCCCGCTGATCCACCACCCGGAACAGGCCCGAACGGCTGAGGTTGTTGGCGATCACCTGGGCCATGTTCCGCCCGAGGTCCCCGTCGCGGCCGCTTTCGCCGAAGAACGGTGTGACGGCGACCGGGATCGGTTCGCGCACGCCCTGGCGCAGGTCGAGCCGGAGCTGGGCCTGCGCCGGGGGCGTCTGGACCGCAAGGCCGAACAGCGCAAGGAGCAGTGCGAGCACCGCGGCGGGTTTGACGTTTCTTATGGTCCGCATGATCAGAACATGTCCCTCGGGTCGAAGCGGAACTCGAAGCCTTCCTGCATGGCCTGCGCGGCGCGGGCCGGCTCCAGCGGAAGGAGATTGCAGCGCGGGTTGTTGAGCGCGCGCATGGCACGGTCGGCGGCCTGACGGAACGCGGGGTCGGACGCGTACCGGGCGCGGTCCGTCACCTCGGTCGAGACGACGTTCCCTTGCGTGCCGATCTTGGCGTGAATGACCACCACCAGCGATTGGGCGTCGCGTGCACCGAGGTCCACGTTCCAGCAGGGCCGGATGTGCTCACGCAGCGCGTCCGCCTCCTTCGCCGTCAACTGACCGGTGGCGGCCATGCTGTTGGGCGCCCCCCGCTGCGCGGGCGCGGTCGCCGCTGACGGCGGCGCCGGCGCGCGCGTTTGCGCCTGGGCCGTCTGTTGCGGCGCCGGCTGCGCCGGGGTTTGCGGCGCGGGCTTGGGCGGCTGCTGCGCCAACTGCTGGACGTTCTTCAGCACGTTGGCCAGCGGATCCGGCTTGGCCGGCTCCGGCTTGGGGGGCTGCGGCTTGGGCGGCTCCGGTTTCGGAGGCTGCGGCTTGGGCGGTTCCGGCTTGGGCGGTTCCGGCTTGGGCGGCTCGGGTTTCGGGGGCTCGGGCTTGGGCGGAACCTGCGCGACCTGCGGCTTCGGCGGCTCCGGCCGGCGCGTCGGCGCCTTGGGCGGGGTCCACTCCACGGCCTCGCGCTCGTCCTCCTCGTCCGTCGGCTGGGGCGTGGGCTGCGGTGGCGCGGGTTGGCGCGCGGCCGGCGGAAGCTGGGCCAGCTTCGGCGGTTCCGGCGCACGCGGCGGCGGGGGCGGCTCCGGCGGCGGCGTCATCTGCGTCTGCGGTGCCGGCGCAGGTGGCGGGGGCGGCGGAGGCGGCGTCTGGGCCTGTCTCGGCGGCGGCGGGGGCTGCTTCTGCTCCTCCGGCGTGCCGTCGGTCTGTCCCTGGCGCAACTGCTGCAGATCGCTTTCCGAAATCAGCTCCAGCGAGATCGCATCCGGCTCGAATTCGTCGGGGAACTTGGGCAGGGGCAGCCCGAACAGCGCGATCAGGATGACCGCGACGTGGACGACGACGGAAGCGAAGAGGCCGTGCCGCTGCATGGGTCTACCGGCCTGCGCGGGCGGCCTGCTCGGCCGGGGTCGCGACCAGCCCCACCCGGGTGAAGCCCGACACGCTGAGCGTGCCCATCACCTGCACCATGCGGCCGTAGGCGAGGTTGCGGTCGCCGCGCACGAAGATCCGGGCCTCGGTGTTGCGCTGGGTGATGGCCTGGAGCAGTGGGATCAGGTTCTCCAGTTCGACCGGGCTGTCGCCGACGAAGATCCGGCCCTGGGCGTCCACCGAAACGACGATCGGCTTCTGGTCGCTGTTGGCCGCGGATCCACGGGCCTGCGGCAGGTCCACGGGCACGCTGACGGTCAGGAGCGGGGCCGCCACCATGAAGACGATCAGGAGCACCAGCATCACGTCCACGAAGGGCGTGATGTTGATGTCGGCCTGGAGCGCGCGCGACCGGCGGCGCCCACGGCCGCGCGCCTGCGGCTTTTGTATGCTCGCGCCCATGGATCAGGCGGCCCGCTGTTCTTCGAGATGGCGCGACAGGATGGCGAGGAACTCCTCGGCGAAGCTGTCCAGCCGGTCGCCGTAGGCCGCGATGTCCGCGGCGAACTTGTTGTAGGCGATCACCGCCGGGATGGCGGCCACAAGCCCGAGCGCCGTGGCGAACAACGCCTCGGCGATGCCGGGGGCCACGACCGCCAGGCTGGTGTTGCGCGACCCGGCGATGGCGATGAACGAGTTCATGATGCCCCAGACGGTCCCGAACAGGCCGATGAAGGGGGCCGCCGGACCGATCGTTGCCAGGAACGTCATGTTCTTCTCGACGCGCTGCATCTCGCGCCCGATCGTCACCTGCATGACGCGCTCGACGCGCTCCTGCAACGAGGAACCGGGGCCGCGCGCCGCGATCCCGCGCTCGGCCGCATGGCGCCATTCGCGCATGCCGGCGGCGAAGGTGGCCGCCATCGGGTCGGCGGGTTCCTTGCCGACGCGCTCGTAGAGCGCATCCAACGAGCCGCCGGACCAGAAGGTCTCCTCGAAGTCGGCTGCCGCCGCGTTCAGCCGGCGCATACGGACCATTTTCTCGAAAACGATGGCCCACACCACCACGGAGGCGCCGAACAGGCCCAGCATCACCGCCTTCACGACGATGTCGGCCTTCAGGAACATGCCCCAGAGGGACACGTCGTGGGTGGCCGCGGCCGCGGCGTCGATCAGGCTCGGATCCATGTGCGTTTCACTCGGGTGTCAGGTCACGGGAAAGGCGGATCACGCGATCTCGGGTCTCATGTCCCGCCCGTCGCGGCCAAGGCCGCCAGGGCGTCGCGTACGCGCACCGGCAGACGGGCGGGCCGTCCCGCCCCGTCGATGCACGCAAGCCGCAACTCGATATGCGCCAACTCTGGCGGCTTTGCGGCAGCATCGGGGAAAGCCGGCGATGCACCCTGGCGGAGGATCGTCTGCACCAGGCGCAGGGACGCGCCGCCCATGGCGGTGACCCGGGTCTCCACCACCAGGTGGTCGTCCAGGCGGGCGGGCTGGCGATAATCGACGGACACGGCGCGCACGGCCCAGATCACCCCTTCCTCCGACCGGATGGCGGAGTGCTCGGCGCCCAGCAGGCGCATCATTTCGGTCCGGGCACGCTCGGCGAAGCGGAGATAGTTGGCGTGGTACACGATGCCGCCGGCATCGGTGTCCTCGTAATAGATGCGCACCGGGAACAGGTGGACGCCGGCCGCGATGACGCCGGACGGGGCGGACGCGGGCAAAACGGCGGGGCGGGCGTCGATCATTCCCCTCCCCCCTCGCCGGGCTCGTCCTCGGCGCCCCCGGACAGCAGGTCCATTTGCCGCACCGGGGTCGCAGGCGGGGTCAGGCCCATGTACCGGAAGCCCCCGTCGGTCAGCATGCGGCCGCGCGGCGTGCGCTGCACCAGTCCCTGCTGAAGGAGGTACGGCTCGATCACCTCCTCCAGCACGTCGCGCTGTTCGCCCATGGCGGCGGCCAGCGTGTCCAGGCCGACCGGCCCGCCGCCATAGGTGTTGGCGATCAGCCCGAGGTAGCGGTGGTCCATGGCGTCCAGGCCGTTGCGATCCACCTCCAGCCGGGTCAGGGCGGCGTCGGCCACCCGGGCGTTGACCGTCTTGCCGCCGGCCACCGCGGCGAAGTCGCGGACCCGGCGCAACAGGCGGCCGGCAATACGGGGCGTGCCGCGCGACCGTTTCGCGATCTCCATCGCGCCGTCCTCGGTGATCGGCACGTTGAGCACGCCGGCGGCACGCAGGACGATCCGCTGCAACTCCTCGGGCTCGTAGAAGGTGAGGCGCAGCGGAATGCCGAACCGTTCGCGCAGCGGCCGGGTGATCAGGCCCGAGCGCGTCGTCGCCCCCACCAGCGTGAAGGGCGGAAGGTCGATGCGCACCGACCGGGCCGCCGGCCCTTCGCCGATGATCAGGTCCAGGTGGAAGTCCTCCATCGCCGGATAGAGGATCTCCTCGACCGCCGGTGACAGGCGGTGGATCTCGTCGATGAACAGGACATCGTGGGGCTGCAGGTTGGTGAGCAGCGCCGCCAGATCCCCCGCCCGCGCGATCACCGGGCCGGACGTGGCGCGGAACCCCGCGCCCATCTCCTTGGCGACGATCTGGGCCAGCGTGGTCTTGCCCAGGCCCGGCGGGCCGAACAGGAGCACATGGTCCAGCGCCTCGTTGCGCGAACGCGCCGCGGCGATGAACACGGCCAGGTTCTCGCGGGCCTGGCGCTGGCCGGTGAAATCGGCCAGCGAGCCGGGACGGATCGCGATCTCGGCGGCATCGCCGTCCAGGCGGTTCGCCGACACCATGCGGTCCGGGTTCGGGTTTCCGGGGCCGCCGGTCATCGGGCCAGCTCCTTGAGGGCGACGCGGATCAGATCGCCGGTGCCCGCCCCGTCACCGACCTGCTGCTTGGCGGCGGTCACAGCCGCAAACGCTTCGGTGCGCTTGTAGCCGAGGTTCACGAGGGCGGAGACCGCCTCGCCCGCCGCAGCCCCCGCGGGTGCCGCGGCCGCCACGGGGGTGCCCAACGCGGCGGCCGGGCCCAGGGACACATCCGCGACCTTGTCCTTCAACTCGTTGAGGATGCGGGCGGCCAGCTTCGGCCCGACCCCGTCGGCCTGACCGATCGCCGCCTTGTCCTGGGCCAGGATGGCCTGGGTGGCCTGGGCCGGATCCAGCACCGTCAGGATGTTCAGCGCGACGCGCGGGCCGACGCCCTGCACGGTGGTGAGCAGGCGGAACACGTCCCGCTCGGCCGTGTCGGCGAAGCCGTACAGGACCATGCGGTCCTCGCGCACATGCATTTCGGTCACCAGCTGGACGGCGGAGCCGGTGTCGCCCAGCCGGCGCAGCGTCTTGCCCGAGCAATGCACCAGATAGCCCACGCCGTTCACGTCGACGACCGCGTGGTCGAGCGCGACCGAATCGAGCAGGCCGGACAGCTTGGCGATCACGACGACTTGTCCTCCGGCCGGACGCCGTCCGCCGGGGCATCCGCCTCGTCGTCGCCCAGCAGATCCGGCGGCAGAGCGATGGAAATGCCGGCAGGGAGGCGCGGCGGCTGGCCCACCGCCGAGCCGGGTTTCGCCGGGATGCGGCTCCACCGGTCGAAGCGCGTTTCCAGCCCCCAGCGGCGGTTGATGGCCGCGTGGTGGGCATGGCAGATGGCGACCGCCAACGCATCGGCGGAGTCGGGGGAACTCGGCTGCGCCCCGGGCAGCAGCTGCTTGACCATGACCTGGACCTGAAGCTTGTCGGCATGTCCGGCGCCGACCACGGACTTCTTCACTAAATTGGTCGGGTACTCGGCAACCGGAAGGCCGCAGCGCGCCGGCACCAGGAGTGCGACGGCGCGTGCCTGCCCGAGCTTCAGCGTCGTGGCCGCGTTCTTGTTGACGAAGGTCTCCTCGACCGCCGCCTCGTCCGGCCGCCAGGCTTCCAGGACCGCCATCAGACCGTTGTGGAGCTGCAGCAGCCGTTCGGCGAGCGTGCCGTCGCCGTCGGACCGGACCGTGCCGTCCGCGACGTAGGACAGGCGTCCGCCGACGACGTCCACCACGCCCCATCCGGTGTTGCGCAGCCCCGGGTCGATCCCGATCAGGCGGCGGCGCTCCGCCACGAGGGCGGAACCCGGATGGGTCCGGTGGCCGGGGGAGGACATCAGGCGGTCAGCCGTTCCAGAACGTCCTGGGCGATCTCGAAATTGGCCGAGACGTTCTGCACATCGTCATCGTCGTCCAACGCATCCAGCAGCTTCAGCAGCGTCTGCGCGGCGTCGGCGTCGGGTGCGACGGTGTTCAGCGGCTTCCAGGTCAGCTTGGCCTCGGACGGCGCCCCGAACTTGGCTTCCAGCGCATCGCGCACCGCCGCGAAATCCTCCACCGTGGTGGTGATCTCGTGGCCGTCGGGTCCGCTCTCCACGTTGTCGGCCCCGGCTTCGAGCGCCACCTCGAACATGGCGTCGGGCTCGGCGGTGTCCGCGGCATAGAGGATCTGGCCGCAGCGGTTGAACATGAACGAAACCGACCCCGTCTCGCCCATGGTCCCGCCATGCTTGGTGAAGGCGGAGCGCACATTGGCGGCGGTACGGTTGCGGTTGGGGGTCAGCGCCTCGACGATGATCGCGATGCCGCCGGGGCCGAACCCCTCGTAGCGCACCTCTTCGTAGATCTGGTCGTCGCCGCCGCCGGGCTGCGCGCTCTTCAACGCGCGCTCGATGCGGTCGCGCGGCATGTTCTGCGCGCGGCCGGCCGCGATCGCCGCACGCAGGCGCGGGTTCGCCGCCGGATCGGGCGCGCCCGTCTTCGCCGCCACCGTGATCTCGCGGGCGATCTTGTTGAAGATCTTGGCGCGCTTCGCGTCCTGCGCGCCCTTGCGATGCATGATGTTCTTGAATTGGGAATGGCCGGCCATGCTGCCCTGCTCGTCTAACGTCCAAAGCCCCGCCCCGACGGCCGCACCGGGTGCGGCCGTCGGGAACGGAGCGCTAGTGACGCAATATGGCGACTTTGCGGCCGCAGGTCTCCTGCCTGTGCGGGACCACCCCCAACGAATTCTCCCGGCCCTGCGTCGGGCAGGGCTGGCGATGTCAGCGGCTGCCGGACCGCGCCTGCAACTCGTCCCGGAGTGCGCGCAGTTCGGCATCGATCTGACGGCGCTGTTCGGTCAGGCGCTCGAACTCGGTGCGGATCTCGCGGTCGGAATAGCCCCGGTACGCCGAGGATCCCCGGCGGTACTCGTCCGACGATCCGCTGCGCCCGCGCGTCCGGTCCGTCTCCTGCGGCTGGACGTCGTTGCGGGGACCGTCGGCGTCCAGGATCCGGCCCAACTCCCTCAGGATGTCCTGCGAGAAGGCGGGCGGCGCCGTCAGGACGACGGTCCCCAATGCCAATGCGGCGATCCTCATCCTACGCATGGGGTCTTCTCCGTTCTTCGCCACCAGCCCCAGGGGCCGGCGTTTCAAACGGAATCAACGTTTTGGGGAGGACGTTGTTTCGGTTTTCCAGCGCGAGGGCTACTCGGGAACGGCCGGCGACAGTCCCCCGCCGACCCGGACCGGCTCCACACGGACGGCCAGGCCGGTGCGGTCGTCGGCGTCCACCAGCACGCCCGAAACCGACCCCTCGCCTTCGGCCGGGGTCAGGCGTTCGCCCGGCATCTTGCGGACGAATCGAAGCGTCGCGGGTTCCTTGCGCATGCCGATGACGCTGTCGTAGTCGCCGCACATGCCCGCATCCGTCATATAGGCGGTGCCGCCGGGCAGGATGCGGTGGTCGGCCGTGGGCACATGGGTGTGGGTGCCCACCACCAGGGTGGCACGGCCGTCCAGGAAGTGCCCCAGGGCCTGTTTCTCGCTGGTGGCCTCGCCGTGGAAATCCACCACGATGCCCTGCACGGTGGCGCCCAGACGGTGCTGCTTGAGGATCCGGTCCATGGCGGCGAACGGATCGTCCAGCGGGTCCATGAAAAGGCGTGCCATCAGGTTGACGACCAGCAGCCGGCGCCCGCCCGCCCCGGCCAGCAGCACGAACCCGCGGCCCGGCGTGCCGTCGGGATAGTTGGCCGGCCGCGCCATGCGGGGATCCCGGTCGATGGTCCCGATCAGTTCCTTCTGGTCCCAACTGTGATTGCCCAACGTGATGGCGTCGGCGCCGGCGGCATAGATCTCCGCGGCGATCTTCTCGGTGATCCCGTATCCGCCGGCGGCGTTCTCGCCGTTCACCACGACGAAGTCCGGCCGCAGCCGGGCCTTCAGTTCGGGCAGGTGCCGGGTGACGGCGTCGCGGCCGGCACGGCCGACCACATCGCCCAGGAACAGGATACGCATTCGGGAAAGTCTCCGGAAAATCAGGCCGCCGGGCCCGGGTCGGCGTCGGAATCCGCCGCCTCGGATGCGGGGTTGCGGGCGGGCGCGGCCGGAACGGGGGAAGCCGGCGGATCGGGGATCCGGATCGCCTCGCGCTCGGTGACGATCCAGTCCACCCGCTCGTCGAAGGCGTCCCGTGGGACGGCCTCGACCTCCTGGACCGCATAGCCGACGCCCACCGCCAGGATGCGCTTGGACGCACGCAGTCCGGCCAGCGTCATGTCGTAGTATCCCGCCCCGTAGCCCAGCCGGTAACCCCGGCGGTCAAAGGCCAGGAGCGGAACCAGCAGCACGTCGGGCACCAGCTCCGGCTCGGAGGCGGGCGGCTCGGGGATGCGGAACCGGCCGGCGGGAATCAGCAGCGTCGCGGTGGTCCAGCGCCGGAACAGGAGCGGGCGACCGCGGCCCTGTATCACCGGAAGCGCGCAGGGGCGGCCGGAGGCGGCCAGCACCGTCAGCAAGGGGCGCACGTCCATTTCCGGGCCGAACGGCCAATAGCCGGCGATGCAGGCGTCTTCGGGAATGGGCACGGACGCCAGGACCCGGTCACGCAGGGCGAGGCCGGCCTGGGGATCGCCGAAGCGTTCCCGCTCCGCCCGCAGCCGCTGGCGCAGGGCGGTTTTCGCAGCCGCGATGGATGGGTCGGAAGCCAAGCTGGGTCCCGCCGCACGAGGATCCGGGGGGGCAAAGAGGGGTGCGGAAGGTGCCGCCTCGGCCGTTGGCATTTGAGTATCCTCCGCGCCCTGCTTACGCAGGTGGGCGCCATGTACCGGGGCCACGACCCCGGCAGGGACAGCTCCCGAGAGGTACCACTATCGGGCCCGGGGATAAATCAACCTGACGAACCGCGCAGCAGCTTCCGCACCTTGTATTTAGGCACTGCGCAGGCGCGCGGCAATATCCTCCACCCTTTGGGTGAGGTGTTCGACCGCGGCGGTCACCTGCTGCTGGTCCTCGCTGGACATGCCGCTGGCGCGAAGCTCGTCCATTTCGGCCCGGAGCTGCCGCACCTCGGCGTCCAGGTCCGAGATCCGGTCGGCAAGGGCAAGGCTTGCGAGCGCCAGCAGGTGCGTGTCGGTGGCCCCCTGCGCCCCGTGCGCGATCTGGCGGACGGTCGCGTCCACCATATGCGCCAGTTCGGCCACGCGCTCCTCCTCGCCGTCGCCGACGACCACCGGAAAGGTGCGGCCATTGAGGACAACATCGACCTTCGCCATGGCGCCTAGTCCTCCAGCACGGTCTGCAACCGCTCGATGGCGCCGTCCAGGCGCTGCGACACGGTCTGGGCGGCCTGACGGGTGCGGGCCTCGGACGCGCGGCTCTGGTCCAGCGCCAACGCCAACTGCTGACGCTCCTCGGCCCCGGCCGCCTCGCGTGCCAGCCGCTCCTCCACGGCGCGTTCCAGCACGTCCAGTGTCTCGTCCAGTCGTTCCAGGGCGGCCTTCAAGCTGTCCATGGTCCACGCGCGCAAATGGCAGGTCGCGCGGAAAGTACGGCCCCCCATCCAAACGCGTCAACTCCCCCGGGGAGGCGGTCCGGGCGCCCTGCCCTGCCCTGGACCGCGCCGAAGGCCGAGCCCGATCCCGGCCAGGATGAGCACCGTCGCGCCGACGACCCTGGCCGACAGCGGCTCCCCCAGCCACAAGGCGCCCCCGGCCGCCGCGATGGCGGGAACCAGCAATTGCGAAATGCCCGCCACCGTCACGCTCAACCGTGGCAGCACCGTGTACCAGACCGCATAGCCGATCGCCGACGTGACCGCACCCGACAGGATCGCCAGCGCAACGCCCCGGACGCCGGGCAATTCCAGGGCACCGGCGGAACCGGCCGAAGCCAGGGCAAGCAGCACGAGGCCGAGCGGAGCGGCGCCGACGAAGTAGCGCGCCGTCTGCGCCAGCGGGTCGGCCGCCCCGCGGCCGAGCAGCGTGTAGACACCCCAGGCGGCCCCCGCCAGGCCCATCAGCAACGCCGCTGCCATCGGCGGGGCGACCAGCCCCGGGGCGAGCAGCCAGCCGAAGCCCGCCAGCGCAACGGCCAAGCCCGCCATCTCGCGCCGCCCCGGCGGCGTGCCGCGGATCGTTGTGACCGCGGTCATGGTGAACTGCACCATTCCGAACAGGATGAGCGCACCGGTCGCCGCACCGAGATCGAGATAGGCGTAGGTGAAGGCGGCGGCATAGACCACGAGCGCGGCGATGCCGGGCAGGTCGGCGCGGCGCGGAACGACAACGGCGCCGCGCGGAAGCGCGATGACGGCAAGCATCGCGGCGCCGGCGATCAGGCGGATTCCGGCGAACGCCTCCGCACCGATCCGCCCATCGCCGAGCGCCGCGCGGGTGAGAAGCGAATTGCCGGCGAAGGCGAGGATGGCGAACCCCGCAAGCCCGGCCGTCCACACCGCCCGCGGGATTGCCGGTGCCCTTGCGCCGACGGTGCCCACCTTCGACCGCACTCCCCTGCGCCCCCCCGTGGCAAGGCCCGCCGCCCGACGTGCGAGGGGCATTCCGGCCGGCAGAGGCATGTTCCCCAATCACGACAGCTATAATCGCAGGCTCCGGCGACCACCAGCCCGATCCCGGCCGGGTCGGGAAAGGACCGAAATCCGCAAACAGGCTGGCGGTTGACGCTGCAGGGACGGGGCGGCATGGTGCGCCCCGTTCCGTGTGCCGGCCGCCCGCTGCCGGCAGGCCCGACGATGAGGACGATTCCATGGCGCCCACGACCGTCTCCCACCAGGACAAGGCCAACGCGATTCGCGCATTGGCCATGGATGCCGTGGAGGCGGCCCAGTCCGGCCATCCCGGAATGCCCATGGGCATGGCGGACGTTGCCACGGTGCTGTTCGAACGCTTCCTGAAGTTCGACGCCCAGGCCCCGGATTGGCCGGACCGCGACCGTTTCGTGCTGTCGGCCGGCCATGGCTCGATGCTGCTGTACGCGCTCCTGCATCTGACCGGCTATCCGGAGATGACGCTGGATGAGATCAAGCGCTTCCGGCAGATGAAGTCGAAGACGCCGGGCCATCCCGAGAACTTCGTCACGAAGGGCGCCGAGACCACCACCGGTCCGCTCGGCCAGGGGATCGCGACGTCGATCGGCATGGCCATCGCCGAACGGCACCTGAACGCGCGGTTCGGCGATGCGCTGGTGGACCACTACACCTATGTCATCGCGTCCGATGGCGACCTGATGGAAGGCATCAGCCACGAGGCGGCGTCGCTGGCCGGCCACCTCGGCCTGGGCCGGCTGATCGTGCTGTGGGACGACAACGAGATCTCGATCGACGGGCCGACCAGCCTGTCCTTCAGCGATGACACCCTGGCCCGGTTCGAGGCGTACGGCTGGGACACGTCGCGAGTCGACGGCCACGACCCCGAGTCCATCGCCGCCGCCATCGCCGCCGCCCGCGAAACCGACCGGCCCAGCCTGATCGCCTGCCGGACCACCATCGGCTACGGCGCCCCGAACAAGGCGGGCACCGCGTCCAGCCACGGTTCGCCGCTTGGCAAGACCGAAATCGAAGGCGCCCGTGAACGGTTGGGCTGGCCGCACGCGCCGTTCGACATCCCGGCGCCGATCCTGGAGGCCTGGCGTGCCGCCGGGCGCCGGGGCGCCGACGCCCGCAAGGCGTGGAACGACCGTCTGGCCAAGGCCGACGCCTCGCTGCGCGCCGCCTTCGACGAGGCCATCAAGGGCGACCTGCCGCAGGCGGCACGGGCGGCGCTCGACGCGGCCAAGCGCAAGGCGTCCGAGGACAAGCCGAAGATCGCGACCCGGCAGGCGTCCGGCAATGTGCTGGACGTGCTGGTCCCCGCCCTGCCCACCCTGGTCGGCGGCTCGGCCGACCTGACGGGCTCGAACAACACGTATGTGAAGAACACCCCGCGCCTGGCCCGCGGATCCTACGGCGGGCGTTACATCCACTGGGGCGTGCGCGAGCACGGCATGGCCGCGGCCATGAACGGCATGGCGCTGCACGGCGGCGTCATCCCCTACGGCGGGACCTTCCTGGTGTTCGCCGACTATTGCCGCCCGGCCATCCGCCTGTCGGCGCTCATGCGCCAGCGCGTGGTCTACGTGATGACGCACGATTCGATCGGCCTGGGCGAGGACGGCCCGACCCACCAGCCGGTCGAGCATCTGGCGTCCCTGCGCGCCATTCCGAACCTGCTGGTGATGCGCCCGGCCGACATGGTCGAGGCGGCGGAATGCTGGCGTGCGGCGCTGGAGCGCAAGGACGGGCCGAGCCTGCTGGCGCTCACCCGCCAAGCCCTGCCAACCGTCCGCACCACCCACACCGACGAGAACCTGTCCGCCCGCGGCGCCTATGTGCTGGCCGAGGCCGAGGGCGGGGCACGGCGGGTCACCATCCTGGCCACCGGCTCGGAGGTCGAGATCGCGCTCGACGCCCGCGCCCGGCTGCAGGCCAAAGGCGTGCCGGCCGCCGTGGTGTCGGTGCCGTGCATGGAGCTGTTCGCGGCCCAGTCCGCCGACTACCAGGCCAAGGTCCTGGGCCCGGACGACGCCCAGGCGAACCTGCGCATGGCCATCGAGGCGGGCGTGCGGCAGGGTTGGGACCGCTGGATCGGCGCCAACGGCCTGTTCGTCGGCATGAGCAGCTTCGGCGAGTCCGCCCCCTACCAGGAGCTGTACGAACACTTCGGCATTACCGCCGCATCCGCGGTGGACGCCGCGCTTGCAAGGCTGTAACCCGCCCAAAAGAAAAACGGAGGACCCCAATGGCTGTTCGCGTTGCAATCAATGGCTTCGGCCGCATCGGCCGGCTGGTGCTGCGGGCGATTTACGAGAGCAAGCGCACCGATGTGGAAGTGGTGGCGATCAACGATCTCGCCGACCTCGCCACCAATGTCCACTTGCTGAAGTACGACAGCGTCCACGGCCGCTTCCCCGGCACGGTGGAGGCGCGCGACGGGATGCTGGTGGTCAACGGCCACGCCATCAAGGTCGTGCAGGAGCGCGATCCGGCCAAGCTGCCCTGGGCGGATCTCGGCTGCGAGATCGCGATGGAGTGCTCCGGCATCTTCACCAAGCGCGAGGACGCGGCCAAGCACCTGCAGGCCGGCGCCCGCAAGGTGCTGATCTCGGCCCCGGCCACCGATGAGGACCTCACGGTCGTCTACGGCGTGAACCACGACAAGCTGACGGCCGAGCACCGGATCGTCTCCAACGCTTCGTGCACCACCAACTGCCTGGCTCCGGTCGCCTACGTCCTGCACAACGCGGTCGGGATCGAGCACGGGTTCATGACCACGATCCACAGCTACACCGGCGACCAGCGGATCGTGGACACCATGCACAAGGACCTGCACCGCGCCCGCGCGGCGGCCCTGAACATGATCCCGACGTCCACGGGCGCGGCCAAGGCGGTGGGCAAGGTCCTGCCGGACCTCAAGGGCAAGCTGGACGGCACCGCCATCCGCGTGCCGACGCCGAACGTGTCGGTGGTGGACTTCAAGTTCACGGCCAAGCGCGAGACCTCGGCCGAGGAGATCGCGGCCGAGATCAAGAAGGCGGCGGACGGCCCGCTCAAGGGCATCCTCGGCTACTACACCGAGGATCTGGTCTCGACCGACTTCAACCACGACGAGCGCTCGTCGATCTTCGCCATCAAGGAGACGAAGGTCATCGACGGCCGCTTCGTGCGCATCATGACCTGGTACGACAACGAGTGGGGCTTCTCCAACCGCATGAGCGACACGGCCGTCGCCATGGCCAAGGTGGGCTGAAGCCGGCCACACGGTCGACCTGCAAGGGCGCCCCTCGTGGGCGCCCTTGTTCTTTCGGGACCCGCCCAACCTGCGGCCGCGTCCCCTCCGATGCTCAATCCGGCGGCTGCAAATGACCGACAAGACGCGCGAAGCCCGAGACCTTTTGATCGCCGCCACCCGCGGGTCGGGACAGCCGGAAGCCCTCCTGGCCGCAGCGGAGCGGGCTTTCCGTAGCCTGGTGGGGCTGACGCTGTTCACGGCATCGGCCTTCGACCCGATCACGGGCGACGCCGAGCGCATCCACACCACCCACCCGGGCGCCTATCCTCTGACCGGCCGCAAGCCGATGCCCGACAACGCCTGGACACGCCGGGTGGTCGTCGAGGCGCGGCCGTACCTGATGCGCACGCCCGAGGAAATCGCCGCCGTCCTGTTCGACCACGAGCTGATCGCCTCGCTCGGCTGCGGTTCCGGCATGAACGTGCCGGTGGTCTGGGATGGCCGGGCGCTCGGCACCGTGAACCTGTTCGACCGCGCCGGCGCCTATGGCCCGGAACATGTGGACCTGGTCAACCAGGTGGCGCCGCTTGTACTTCCGGCGCTGATGGCAAAAAATGCCCGAAAATCCGCATAGGGGGGAGAGGTGACCATGAAACTGCTTCGGGCCGCGCTGACCGCGGCGAGCCTTTCGGCGTTGTCCGCCGCCGCGTTCGCCGCCACGCCGCAGGACGCCCTGGTCGTTGCCAAGAACATCGACGACATCGTCAGCCTGGATCCCGCACAGGCCTACGAGTTCACCTCGGGCGAAGTGGTCAACAACGTCTACGACCGGTTGGTCCAGTACGATGCCACCGATGTGCAGAAGATGGTCGGCGGCCTGGCGGAAAGCTGGGAGGTTTCGGAGGACGGCCGTACGATCACCTTCAAGCTGCGCCCCCGTGTGACCTTCCAATCCGGCAATCCGGTGCGGCCCGAGGACGTGGTCTTCTCATTCCTGCGGGTGGTGAAGCTGAACAAGGCGCCCGCCTTCACGCTGACCCAGTTGGGCTGGACGCCCGACAATATGGAACAGATGGTCAAGCCGGTCGGAGCAGACCGGGTGTCCATCACGGTGAAGGCCGACCTGTCGCCCGACTTCGTCCTGAACGTCATGGCCTCGCGCACCGCCTCCGTGGTGGATGAGAAGACCGTGCGCCGGAACGAGGCGAACGGCGATCTGGGCAATGCCTGGCTGAACACCAATTCCGCGGGGACGGGGCCGTTCTCGCTGCGCAGCTACCGCCCGGCCGAGGCGGTGACGCTGGCGGCGAACGCCAATTACTTCAACGGCGCACCCAAGATCCGCTCCGTCGTGATGCGCCATGTGCCGGAACCGGCCACCCAGCGCCTGATGCTGGAGGCACGGGACGTGGACATCGCCCGCAATCTGTCGCCGGAGCAGGTGCGCGGCATCGGTGAGGGCAAGGGCGTCAAAATCGGGGTCTATCCGCAGGCCGCCGTGCATTTTCTCAGCCTGAACCAGAAGACCGAGGTCCTGCGGAATCCCAAGGTGTGGGAGGCGGCCCGCCATCTCGTGGACTACGAGGGAATGGCCAACTCCTTCCTCAAGGGGCAGATGAAGGTCCATCAGGCGTTCTGGCCCGAAGGTTTCCCCGGCGCGGTCACCGACACCCCGTACAAGCTGGACGTGGCGAAGGCCAAGGCGCTGCTGGCCGAAGCGGGCTTGGCCAACGGGTTCACCGTCACCCTGGACGTGATCAACAGCCCGCCGTTCAACGAGATCGCCCAGTCGCTCCAGGGCACCTTCGCCCAGGCCGGCATCAAGCTGGAGCTGGTGCCCGGCACCGGCAGCCAGGTCATCACCAAGTACCGGGCGCGCACCCATCAGGCGATGCTGCTGTATTGGGGCCCGGACTTCATGGATCCGCATTCGAACGCCAAGGCGTTCTCGTACAACGTCGACAATTCCGACGGCGCGTACCAGAGCACCACGACCTGGCGCAACGCCTGGCTGCCCCCGGAAGCCGTGAGCAGGAAGACCATGGCCGCACTGGCGGAGCGGGACCCGGCCAAGCGGATCCAGATGTATCAGGAACTCCAGCGCGAGGTGCAGAAGGAGTCCCCGATCGTCATCATGTTCCAGGCCGTCAGCCAGGTCGCCCTGCGTGACAACGTGGACGGCTACGTGAACGGCGCAACCTCGGACCAGGTGTATTACCGCCTGGTCAATAAGCGCTGAGCCCACGGCGCTCGGACCCGGACGCGCGGACGACCCCGGGGCGGGCCCCCGCCCCCCCGGATCGCGCGATCCGTGTCCACGGCCTGGACGAGTTGCGGGCCGCGCTGGCGGCTGCGGCCCAACTGGGCGTCCCCCTGACGGTGGTGAGCGCGGCCGGCGCCGGTGTCCACGCTGGCGCCGGCTGGTGGGCGGCCATGGTCGAAGCGGCCCGCCCGACGTTCCCGTCGGTGCATCTTACGGCCGTGCTCGACTGCGGCGACCAGCCCGGACATGTGCTGGCGGCCTGGCGTGCCGGCGTCGCCGATGTCCGGTTTTCCGGTGAAGGCCCGGCCGCGGACCGTCTGGACGCCATCGCCGTGTCGCTGGGCCGTCGGCTCTGGCGCGAACTACCCCCTTCGATCGAGCTTCGCTTCCGACGTGACCCCGTTGCGACCGCCCGGAATTGGCTGGTCCCGGATGGGGAAACCGACCACGCGGCGTTGCAAAGGTCCGGTTCGTCGGCTAATCAGGCCCCCGATCCCGCCACCGGACATGTCAAAACAAGGAAAAAGCCATGAAGCTGACCCGGCGCGTGAAGGAAATCCTGTCCTGGTACGAGAGCGACAACCCCGGCACCAAGGCGAACCTCGCCCGCATGCTGATGGAAGGGCGCCTCGGCGGCACCGGCAAGATGATCATCCTGCCCGTCGACCAGGGCTTCGAGCACGGCCCGGCGCGTAGCTTCGCCCCGAACCCGGCGGCCTACGACCCGCACTACCATTACCAGTTGGCGGTCGACGCCGGCCTGAACGCCTATGCGGCCCCGCTCGGTCCGCTCGAGGCCGGTGCCTCGACCTTTGCCGGCTCGATCCCGCTGATCCTGAAGATGAACAGCGCCAACAGCCTGGCGCGGGCCAAGGAGGATGCGGACCAGGCGGTGACCGCCAGCGTGTCCGACGCCCTGCGCCTGGGCTGCTCGGCTATCGGCTTCACCATCTATCCCGGCTCCGATCAGGCGTACGACCAGTACGAGGAATTGCGCGAGCTGGCCGAGGAGGCGAAGGCCGTCGGCCTTGCGGTCGTGACGTGGGCCTACCCGCGTGGCGGCGACATCTCCAAGGACGGCGAGACCGCCATCGACATCGTCGCCTACGCCGCGCACATGGCGTGCCTGCTCGGCTCGCACATCATCAAGGTGAAGCTGCCCAGCGCGCACCTTGAGAACGCCGAGGCCAAGAAGGTCTACCAGAGCAAGGAAATCCCGATCGCCACCCAGGCCGACCGGGTCCGCCACGTGGTGCAGAGCTGCTTCAACGGCCGCCGCATCGTCGTGTTCTCGGGCGGCGCGGCCAAGGGCGAGGACAGCGTGATCGAGGACGCCAAGGCGATCTACGAGGGTGGCGGCAACGGCTCGATCATCGGCCGCAACGCCTTCCAGCGCTCCCGCGAGGATGCGTTGAACCTGCTGGACGCGCTCGTGCGCGTCTACCAGGGCAAGGCTTGACCGGCACCTTGGCCACCGACTGCCGCCTTTATCTCGTGACGCCGCCGCGGTTCGACCCGGCGGCGTTCCGGGATCATCTGGCCGCCGCACTGGACGCGGGCGATGTCGCCTGCGTCCAGTTGCGTTTGACGGACGCGACCGACGACCAAATCCGTCGGGCGATCGACACCCTGCGTCCGGTCGTGCAGGACCGCGACGTGGCGTTCCTGCTGTGTGGCCGGCCGGATCTGGCGGCGGCCACCGGCTGCGACGGCGTGCATGTGGAACAGGGCGGCGCCGCCCAGCGCGATGCCCGCCGGATCGTGGGGGCGGATCGCATCGTGGGCGTGTCCTGCCGCACCAGCCGGCACGAGGCCATGACGGCCGGCGAGGACGGTGCCGACTACGTCTCCTTCGGCCCGTTCTTCCCGAGTGCCACGGTTCCCGACGTCACCGACTACGCCGCGGCCGAACTGGTTGCGTGGTGGGCGGAGCTGTTCGAAATCCCGTCCGTGGCCATTGGCGGCATCACGCCCGCCACCTGCGGCCCCTTGGTCGCCGCCGGTACCGATTTCCTGGCGGCCGCCTCTTCCGTGTGGGACCACCCCGACGGCCCGGCCGCCGCGGTGCGCGCCTTCAATACGGCGATCGAGAACGCCCGGGGCTGAAGCAGAACGGCCAGACTGCGCGATCGGCGGTGACACCGGCAAGAACGGCCGTTCGGCTGGCGGCCTGTACATTTTGCCCCCGTAGGGGGGTACTGGTCGGGCCAAGTCGATCCACACGGCCGGGGCACGCAGGCACCGCCCCGACCGCGCAGCCCCCGCGGCTCCGGGTGCGGCCGGCGGAAAATCCCCCGCCTGTCACCACCGATGGCTGGTTTCCTTCGACCACAGCGGATCCAAGGCCACCAAGCCACCCCAGGCGGCGTCGGTTCCGTCCTTGTTGGCACGCGGAAGCGGAGACGTGCGGGCCGGTGCAGTCCCGGCGTGTCAGAAAGCACGCCGAAACCCTGTACGGCACCGAGTTCGACGACGTTATTGAGGCCTACGACGGTAACGACACAGCACCGTGTACGCCGGCGGCGACGGCTACGACCGGCTGTACGTGGACGCCCAGGAGCGCACGGGGCCCAGGCCGTTTCCGGTGACCACGTTCTACCTCAAGGACAGCCACAACATCGAAGCCCTGTACGGCAGCCTGGGCGACGACCGGTTGGACGTGGGGACCAGCTACGGTGTCCACGCCGGGGCCGGCTCCGGCAACGACTACATCCACGGCGGCTCGGGTAACGATACCCTATTCGGCGAGTCCGGCAACGACCACGTCTCCGGCGGCCTCGGCGACGACGAGGTCTGGGGCAACAACGGTGACGACTATCTCCTCGGCGGCACCGGCAACGACACGCTGTTCGGCAACGAAGGCGCCGACCTCCTGGCCGACGACGAGGGCAGCAACGTCTTCTGGGGCGGCGCCGGCGACGACGTGTTCGGCTTCAACCGCTGGCACGAGACCAACACGGTCATGGACTTCGAAGGGGCGGGCGTGGCTGGTGGCGACCTGATCAGCGTCTTCCGCCCCGGCGTGGAGCAGCTCACCTTCGAGTACTTCATCGACAACCACGTGGCGCAGGTCGGCAACGACACGCATCTGGTGTTCAACAGCAGCGTGATGGTGCTGGTCGGCGTCGACAAGAGCACCCTGGGCGCGGACGACCTCGTGTTCCTCTGATCCAGGGTTTATCGCGTAAAGCGGGGCGCCTTCCTGTCAAGGCGTCCGGGGTTCTTGCCGGTCGGGTCCCTCCCGGCCGGCAAGGCAATTTCGGTGTGTGACAGCCCGCCTCCCAAAACGGACCACGTAGACCATCAATCCGCTGTCCGTGGCGGATGGCCGAGGCGGTGCATGCAGGCGTCGTAGAAGGCCCAACGCGCATCCGCCTGGGGTGTACCGGGACTGGGCCGGGCGGGCCAACCGCGGCTGGTCAATTCGAAATCGGTGCGGTCCAGGCAGTGGAGATGGGCACGGTCGGCTTCGGACAGCGTCGAAGCGACTGAACCCGCCGTTCGGGACGGCCCCGGTGCGCAGCCTGCCAACAGGGCCGCAACACCCGCCATGACCGCAATCCGCACCATGTCCGCCCTCCTCCGGCCGGTCCCGGCCATCCCTGGCGTCAACGCGAAGGTCGGTGGTTCGGTTCAGGCGGTGGTTGCTGCCACCAGGGTTTCCAACGCGGCCCGGTCGTCGGCACCGGAATCGGGCAGAAGAAGGGTCAGATTCGCCCGGACGGCATCGGCTGTCCGCACACGTCCTGCCCCACCTCCCCCATCTGGAGCCAACCCCGAAAGTCCGGCCAGCCGGTCCAGGACCAGCCGTTCCGCATCGACCTCAAGCGCCTTGAGCCCCGTTCGCAACCGCTCGGTGGCCGGCGAGGGGGCGGGAGGCGGCCCGGCTTTCAGGCGGCGGCGCACCGTGCGCAACGGCCCAACCACCTCGTCCTGCCAACGCCGCGCGTCGGCCGCCAGCCGCCCCATCTCGGCCGGCGTCAGCCGTGCGCCGCAGACACTGCCCGCCCACAGGGCGAACAGCACAACGCACACGTCCAGGCCGCGCCGGTCCTGGAGATGCAGGCAGGCGGCCTCCACGCCGGGGCGGGCATAGACCGCAAGGGCGAAGGTCCAGATGTCCAGCCCCCCCGCCCCGCTCATGCCGGCCTCAATCGCCCAGGCTGATGCCGAGCGCGCGTGCGGTCCGAACCAGGGCCCCATCCGGATCGACGGCCTGGTAGGTGGCGATGGCCTGGTCCATCGGAACGTCCACCACCTCGCGGTTCTGCCAGGCGACCATGCGGTCGAAGCGTCCCTGGGCGACCAGATCCACCGCATGGACACCGAACGCCGCGGCGATGGTGCGGTCGCGCGCGCTCGGCATGCCGCCGCGCTGGACGTGGCCGAGCACGGTCACCCGGGTTTCCGCGCCGGTCAGCTCGGAGATGCGGTGGCCGACATAGTTGCCGATACCGCCGTAGCGCTTCTGGCCGTCGGCGAACTCCTTCATGATGGCGCCGCCCTCGCCGGAATTCACCGCCTCGGACACGACCACCAGGGCGAAGTTCCGACCACGCTGGCGCACCTCGCGGATCTTCGCCGCGACCTTCTCCATCGAGCAGGGGATCTCGGGGATCAGGATCACGTCGGCCCCGCCGGCGATGCCGGCCGACAGCGCGATATGCCCGGCGTCGCGGCCCATCACCTCCAGCACCATCACGCGGTGATGGCTGGCCGCCGTCGGCTGCAACCGGTCCAGCGCCTCGGCCGCGATGGCGACAGCGGTGTCGAAGCCGATCGCGATCTCGGTGTGGCCGACATCGTTGTCGATGGTCTTGGGAATGCCGATCAGGTTCCAGCCGCCGGCCGCCGCCAGCTTGCGCAGGATCGCCAGCGAGCCGTCGCCGCCGATGCCGATCAGCGCGTCCAGCCCCAGCTCGCGGTAGCCGCCGACGATCTCCGCCGTCCGGTCCTTCAAGCTGCCGTCGGGCATGGGATAGGCGAACGGATTGCCCTTGTTCGTCGTGCCCAGGATGGTGCCGCCCTGGCGCATCATCTGCTGGTTGACCATGTCCAGCGTCAGCACCTGGTAGCGCACCGGGCGGGACAGCAGGCCCTGCGTGCCTTCGACGAGGCCGATGACCTGCCAGCCGTAGGTCAGGACCGCGCGGTGCACCACCGCCCTGATGGCCGCATTCAAGCCGGCGCAGTCGCCGCCGCTGGTGAGGATGCCGATCCGCTTCTCGCCGGACATGGAGTCTCCTGGTACTTATCCGCTCACGTGTTTGGGAAGATGAGCCGGTCCCTGCGACGCTGCAACTGTGCAGGTAATTCGCGCCCCGCCCCGCGAAGCTGCTATAACCCGGAATTCATGCGACGTGCCCGGGCCAAAGATGAGCGAACAGGATTTGCTTCGCGCCAAGCTTGAGGAACTGACGGTCGAACACCGCGACCTCGACGACGTGATCGCGCGCCTGACCGAACAGGGGCCGCTCGACCAGTTGCAACTGCAACGGTTGAAGAAGCGCAAACTGGCGCTGAAGGACCAGATGCAGAAGCTGCAATCCCGCCTGCTACCGGACATCATCGCATGAACGCCACCTCCTCCCGGACGCCGGGCATCCCGTCGCCGCCGGGCGCCCCGCTCGTCGGGGTCATCATGGGCAGCCAGTCCGACTGGGCCACCATGCGCAACACCTGTGCCGTCCTGGCCGAACTGGGTGTGCCGTTCGAGGCCCGCATCATCTCCGCCCACCGCACGCCGCAGCGCCTCTACGAATACGCGGCCGCCGCGCGCGGCCGGGGGCTCAAGGTGATCGCGGCGGGCGCCGGGGGGGCTGCGCACCTTCCGGGCATGGTGGCGTCGATGACCACCCTGCCCGTCCTCGGCGTGCCGGTGGAAAGCAAGGCCCTGTCCGGGATGGACAGCCTTCTGTCCATCGTCCAGATGCCGGGCGGCATTCCCGTGGGAACGCTCGCAATTGGCAAGGCCGGGGCGGTCAACGCCGGCCTGATGGCGGCCTCGATCGTCGCCTTGGGGGATCCCGACCTTGCCGCCCGCCTGGAAGCCTGGCGGGCCAAGCAGACCGACATGGTGGCCCTGGAACCGGAGGACGAGCCGTGACCGGCACCCCGGCAGCCCTGCCGCCCGGCTCGACGCTGGGCATGCTCGGGGGCGGGCAGTTGGGCCGCATGGCGGCCCTGGCCGCGGCGCGCCTGGGATACCGCGTCCACGTCTTCACCCCCGAATCCGAGAGCCCGGCGGCGGAGGTCTGCGCCGCGGAAACGGTGGCAGGGTTCGACGATTTCGACGCGCTCGCCCGTTTCGCCGACTCGGTGGATGCGGTGACGCTCGAATGGGAAAACGTGCCGGTGTCGGCACTGGAATTCCTCGCCGAACGCGTCCCCGTCCGCCCCGGTGCCGGTGTATTGGCCGTCACGCAGGACCGAATCGCGGAAAAAGCCTTCGCCAACCGGCTGGGCATCGCAACGGCACCTTGGCGCGAGGCCCGCAACGCCGACGAGTTGGCGACCGCCCTGGCGGCGTTGGAGCGGCCCTGCATCGTCAAGACCGCGCGCATGGGCTACGACGGCAAGGGGCAGGTCCGCCTGGATCCCGGCGGCGACCCGGTGGCCGCGTGGGCACGCATCGGCAATCCGGACAAGGCCATCGTCGAGGGTGTCGTCGACTTCCGGTGCGAGGTCTCGGTGGTGCTGGCCCGCGGCGCGGACGGGACCGTTGCCGCCTATCCGCCGGTCGAAAACCGGCACGAGCACCACATCCTGGCCGAAACCGTGGCCCCGGCCACCATCGACGCGGACACCGCGGCCGTCGCGGGTTCCGCCGCGCGGACCCTCGCCGAGGCGCTGGACCTGGTGGGCGTTTTGGCGGTGGAGTTCTTTGTTCTCCGGGACGGTGGGGTGGTCATGAACGAAATGGCCCCCCGGCCCCACAATTCCGGTCACTGGACCATCGACGCCTGCCCGGCCAGCCAGTTCGAACAGCAGGTGCGTGCCGCTTGCGGGTTGCCGCTCGGCGACCCCACGCCCCATTTCGCGGCGCGCATGCGCAACCTGCTGGGGGACGAGGCCGGACGCTGGGCCGATATCCTGGCCGACTCGGGGGCACGCCTCCACCTGTACGGCAAGCGCGAAGCGCGGCCGGGGCGCAAGATGGGGCATGTGACGCACCTGACCGGCCGATGGCCGGGCATCTAGGCTTCGCCGGAATCCGCGCAGCGCTGGGCCAGCGCAACTTCGCCATCTACACGGCCGGCAATGCCGTCTCGCTGGTCGGCACGTGGATGCAGCGGATCGCCATCGGCTGGTTGGCGTGGGAACTCACCGGCTCCGGTTTCTGGCTGGGGCTGGTGGCTTTTGCCGACCTGTTCCCCGCTGTCATCCTCGGCCCGCTCGCCGGTGCCGTATCGGACCGGTTCGACCGGTTACGGGTGGCGAAGACCACGCAGGTCCTGGCCTGCATCCAGGCCGTGTCCCTTGCGGTCCTCACCCATGCCGGTGTCGTCACCATCGGACACCTGGTGGGCCTTACCTTCCTGCTGGGGACTGTCACCGCCTTCGCCCAGCCCGCCCGTCTGGCGCTCGTGCCGAGCCTGGTGGGGCGCGACCGCGTGGCGGCCGCCATCGCCATCAATGCCATCGTGTTCAACTCGGCCCGGTTCGTGGGGCCCGCGGCGGCCGGTGCGGCCATTCTCGGCGGCGGCGTGGAACTCGCGTTCCTGGCGAACGCCGTCAGCTTCGTCGTCGCCTTCGCCTCGCTGCACTGGGTCCGCCTCGTCGAGGAGCGGCCCGCCCGCAAGCCGCAGGGGCTGCTGCACGACATGCGCGACGGGATCGCCTACACCGTGCGACACCCGGGCATCGGTCCGGTCCTGCTGATGTTCCTGACCAGTACGCTGCTGGTCCGGCCTGTGGTGGAACTGCTACCGGGCTTTGCCTCGGCCGTCTTCGACCGCGGGGCGGAGGGGCTGGCGGTGCTGAGCGCCGCCGTGGGCACCGGCTCGATCGTCGCCGGCCTGCATCTGGCCGGCCGTGCCGGGACGGAGGGGCTGGTGCGGCTGACGCTGCTGGGCCATGCCGGCGCTTCGTTGGCGTTGCTGGCTTTCACCGCCACGGATGCGCTTTGGCCGGGCGCCCTGTGCGTGGCCATCTACGGTCTGTTCGTCGCCTCCAGCGGCATTGGCACCCAAACGCTGGTGCAGGTCGCGGTCGAACCCGGCATGCGTGGGCGGGTCATCAGCCTTTACGGGATGATTCTGCGGGGCGGCCCGGCGATCGGCGCCCTTGCCATGGGGTCCGCATCGGAATGGTTCGGTCTGGGCCCACCCGTCGCCGTCGGCGCGGTCGCAACGCTTCTGGTCGCCCTCGTCGCCCTGCGCGGGCGCAAGCGCCTGGCCGCGGTTCTGGAGGCTCCCGGGGCGGCCAGCGGCTGATGCCCCAAGGCGCGCGAACAGCGGCCGTGCCGCTTGTTACGCCACCTTGACCGCGGACCGTGCCTCCTCGGCGGCACCGCTCAGCATTTCCACCACCTTGCGACCGAGTTCCTTGGGGGTGAAGGGTTTGGGCAACAGCTCGAACGGTTCGTCCGGCCGCATGTCGGACAACTGCTCGCGGCTGTAGCCGGACACCAGCAGGACCTTCAGGTTCGGCATCAGCCGAATGGCTTGGCGTGCCAAATCCAATCCACTGACGCCGCGCGGCATCACCACATCGGTCACCACCGCATCGAAGCCGCGGTCGCGCGAGAGCACGTCCAGCGCATCCACCCCATCCGCCGCGCCGACCACCTGGAATCCCATCTCGACCAGGCTTTGTTCGGTCACCAGGCGCACCAGCGCATTGTCCTCCACGACCAGCACGCGTCCGCGGATCCGGTCCTCAGCGGGTTGCGCCGGCTTCACGGCCTCCACGCAGGCCGAACAGGTGGGCATGGGACTGGCGAACGAGCGCGGCAGCAGCAATCTCACCGTGGTGCCATGGCCCGGGCGGCTGGCCAGTTCGGCGGTGCCTCCGCTCTGCCGGGCAAAGGCGTAGACGGTGCTCAGACCCAGCCCGGTTCCCTGCCCCACCTCCTTGGTGGTGAAGAAGGGGTCGAACGCCTGCGCCGCGACTTCGGGCGTCATGCCGATGCCGGTATCGATCACTTCGACGACAAGGGTGGGGATCGGTTGCCGCGTCCGCCGCGTGGCCTCGGCGGATGCCATGCCGTCGGCCTCCATTGCGGCAATACGCGTGCGGAAACGCACCTTGCCACCCGACGGCATGGCGTCGCGCGCGTTCGCGGCGAGGTTCAGAAGGGTCGCCTCGAACTGCGCGGGGTCGATCTCGGCAACGCACCTCTCCTCGGTCAGGTCGAATTCGAGCGCGATGTCCGCGCGCAATGTGCGCTCGATCAACGGCGTCAGGCACCGGATCGATGCATTCACGTCGATGACCTCGCGGTGTGCGGCCTCGCGGCGGGAAAAGGCCAGAAGTTGGCGGGTGACGCTGGCGGCGATCTCCGTCGCCTGAATCGCCGAATCGAGCTTCGGGCGCCCGGTCGGCGGGACGTCGGCAAGCAGAAGACGCAGGTTGCCGCCGATTGCGGTCAACATGTTGTTGATGTCGTGGGCCACGCCGCCCGTCAATTGGCCCAGGGCCTCCATCTTCTGGATGTGGATCGCCGCGGCTTCCGACGCCTCGCGCCGGGCGATCTCCGCTTGCAGCCGTTCCGCCGTCTCCGCGAGCGCAGCCCTGGCCCCCGCCTCGGCCCGGGCCCGGCACATGGCCAGCAGCGTCATGGCGATCAGCAGGCCCACGCCCAATGCGGTGAGACCGGCCACCGCCCCCCATGTCCGCCGCCAGATCGCCAACGCCGGTCCCAGCGGAACCTCGTAGACGATGGACAGCGGCAGTCCACCGACCCGCATGTGTGCAGAGATGCGGTCGAGCCCGTCGGCGGAGCGCGCGCGGAAAGCCCCTTCCGGGGCAGCGGCAATCGCCTGCATGAGCGGCGAAGTCGCAGGGCTCAGGCGCAACGGCCCCTCGGCCGGCAGCGCCGGCATCCGCACGATCGCCACCCCGTCGTCCCGGAGCAGCGTGACAAGCCCGTCCGGTCCGGGATCGACCGATGCCCATACACTCCGGAAGTAATCCGGCGACAGCTCGGCGACGAGCACGCCGTCGGCCCCCTGGATCCGCCCGGTCCGGGGCCGGCTGATGTGGAACAGGTTCCGGCCGGTGATGCGGTCGGGAACGATCGGACTGACGTGATACCGGAAGCCACCGCTTCGATGGGCCGTCACGAACTCACGGTCCGCATAGGACAGGCCCGGTTCCAGCGGCGTGCTCAGCGTCAGAAGGGCGGGCCGTCCGTCCGGATCGACCGCGACAAGGGTGCGCGTCGGCTCCAACCATGCCACCAGCGGGTCGAGTTCCACGGACAGGGCGGCCCTGTTGAGCCGGATCGCGTCCCAGCCCATGTCGGACATGCGCTCGTTCAGCTGGTCCAGGACCAGCATGTTGCTCTCGAACACCTTGGAGGCGTGCTCGGCCAGAAGGGCCGCATGCTGGCTGGCGGTTCCCATCAGCCCGGCGATCGTCCGGTCGTAGTCGCGCCAGGCGAGCGCACCGATCAGCATCGCCGGAAACAGAACCACCCCGGCCAAAAGCGCCTCCAGGGCCGAGAAGCCGGCCCCACGGCGCCATCCCATGATGGCCCTCAACACCACAAAACCTCCCTGGGAGGTACCGACAGCCCGAAAGAAAGATGATTTCGAGCGCCGATGGGCAAGCCGAAACATGGGGGATGGCCAATGTGGTTAATCACCTACGCCGAAGGCGGCAGGCGCCTGCGGGGCTTATCCCCTACCCCTGGCCGAGCGCCGCGATCACACCGGCTGCGGCCTGCCGACCGGTCAGATAGGCCCCATGAGCCGTGGAATAGGCCGTCCGCGAGCAGGCTTCCCCGGCAAAGAACAGCCGCCTGTCCACCGGGGCCGCCAGCGCCCGGCGGGCGTCGGCACAGCCGGGCACCGCATAGGAATAGGACCCCAGCGACCAGACGTCGCGTCCCCAGGCCGACTGGGCCAGTGGCCGCAGCCGCCGGCGGATCCCGCCGCCGAACAGCCGGGCAAGCTCATCCATTGCGAAGGCCACCATCCCGTGCGGTCGGGTGCGCTCCATCTCCGCCGCCAACGCGCCCGCGAAGAAACCTTCGATGATGGGACGGCCGAACGGACGCAGATGATAGGACCCGGTGTCCGCCGTTCCGACGCTGCCGATCCGGTGCCCCTCCAAAGGCAGATCATCGGCCGGGCCGTCGAGCGCCAGGAAGAGCTTGTCCGCCAAGCCCAACGGCAGGGCGGCCGCGGCATTCACCTTGTCCGGCAACGCCGGGGTGAATTTCAGGCCGCCGCGGGCAAGCGTCGTCGTCGGGACCGCGACCACCACGGCCCGGCATCCGATGGTCCCCCGGTCGGTCTCCACCCGGATGCGCGCGCCCCCGTGGTCGATCCGGCGGACGGGCGTCCCCCGCTCCACGGACAGGTTGCGGCCATAGTGGGCGACCAGGGTGCCGTAGCCGCCGACCGCACGCCAATTCCGCCCTGTGTCCGAATAACGGGCCGTGTCCACCGCCGACAGCTTGTCCGGTCCGGCACCGCTGATGTACCCGGCGATCGCGCAGATCAGCGGGTTCCAGCGGTTGCCCGGCTCCAGCGCGTCGGAGGCGGGCCGGTCCACCGGTCCAGCCGCCAACGCATCCAGGCGGTCGAAATAGGCGGCATGCGCCCCGGCCCACTCGGCCTGGTCCGCCTCCGCCACATGGCCCCAGGCGGGTTCCGTCCGGTCCACGGCGCAACCGATCGCCCCGGCAATCCGGGTCCAGGGGTTGCGGTCTGCGGAATGCAGCCAGCCGCATCCCAGATCCAGCGCGAATCCCGGTTCGGGCACGACCGTGTGGGCCCGCCCGCCGATCCGGTTGCGTGCTTCGAGCACCAGGACGTTCAGGCCGGCACGGGCCAGCCGCCGCGCCGCCGCCAACCCTGCTGCACCCGCCCCCACGACGACGACATCCCTGTCCTGCGACATGCCGGTCCAACGCCAAACCAAAACCCTGCAAACGCGCGGCAGGATACTACCACTTGGATAGGGTGGCTCCACTTCGGTTTCGCAACCGCACACGTGGGGGCGATCCCCGATGGCCGGATGGCGCCAAGCCTGTGCCCGGCCGAAACTGCATCAAAGTTTAGACATCGCTTGCCAACCCCGGACATGGCCCGCGCATCCGCCAACGCCACCCCTGTTCAGAGCCCCCGCGAGGGGTGTCGGCACCCGCGCCTCCGTCGGCGGGTTGGCGTATGAGCGCCCTGTCCGAACCCTGGCGCCGGTGGCGTGATCCCGAGCGCGGCCCCGCTTCGGAGCACCCGTTCGACCACCGGCAGGTGGAAATCATGCGCAGCGGCTGGCACCGGCCGCTGGTCGTCAACCCTCGTGAAATCCACCCGGCGACGGACGGAACCGGCTTGTTGTGGCGCCCCGTCGGGCACACGACCGCGCGGTCCGGGCCCGAACCGGTCGGCATCTCCAACGACTGAGCGGCCAATCGCGCCGGAATCCCGGTGCGCGGCCTAATGGAGGATCGATTGTCTCTCATCAGCCCTCGGGACGGTGCGTGCAACGGCGTCGCGGAGTTCGCTCGGTCGCGGGAGAGTGCGGAGAGCCTGCTGCACGATCTGAACCAGCGGGTTGAGAACTGCCTCACCATCGTCTCGACCCTGATGGGGCAGCAAGCGAGGGACACCGTCGATCCGACCGCCCGCCAAGCCATCTCGACGGCGCAGGGCCGGTTGCAGGCGTTGGCGCGCTGCCACAAGGCATTGCTGCGCCAGCCCCGCCCGGACCGGCTGCATGTGTCGGCGGTGATCCGGGACGTGGCCGCCTCGCTCGCAGTCTCCTGGGAGGCGCTGGATCGGGGGATCGACGTGTCGATCGGCACGGATTCGGCATGGATGCCCCCGGATACGGCCATCCCGCTGGTGCTCATCACCAACGAACTGGTCAGCAACGCACTCCGTTACGCCTTCCGTGGGCGGACCTCGGGATTGGTCAAGGTGGAGCTGCGCGTCCAGGGACCGGGCCTGGTCCTGGCCGTCCGCGACGACGGCATCGGCATTTCCGACAAGACGCTCCGCAGCGCCGGCGCGGGGCTGAAGCTGATCCACGAGATGGCACACCAGATCGGGGCGACGGTGCTGTTCCACCGCGAAGCCGGGACGACGGCGCTGGTCTCGGTCCCGTTGCGGAACGCCGCGGGCTAAACCGCCCGGCGGACGTTTCGACGTTCGCTGGGCGGCGGGCGCGACCGCGCCCCCCATTCTTGCGTCTGGCAGGAAGGGCGCCAGGGAACTACATCTCTGCCGCATGTGCCTTTGCGACCACCATCCGGCCCCCTCCCCGGCCGAACCCACGGAATGCGCCCCCTCCTTCGTCGCCGGACAGGTGCCGCGCGCACGCACGGGAGTGAGCCGGCGTACGGCGTTGCGGCTGTTCGCCGGCACGGGGGCGGCCGTTGCGCTGACCGGCTGCGGCGAGGACGGCATCAACCTGCCGTTCGACCTGGTGTCGGATCAGACGGTTGCGGAACTGGGCCTGCAATCCTGGCAACAGATCCAGGCCAAGGTTCCGGTGTCGCGGAATGCCGAGCGGCAGGACGCCGTCCGGCGCATTGCGGACCGGTTGCTGCGCACCGCCGGGCACGACCCGCGCCGGTGGGAAGTGCAGGTCTTCGCAAGCCCGGAGGTGAACGCCTTCGCCCTGCCCGGCAACCGCATCGGCGTGTTCGAGGGTCTGTTCCGCGTCGCCGCCACGCCCGGCCAGATGGCGGCCGTCATCGGGCACGAGATCGGGCATATCCAGGCCGAACACGGGAAGTCGCGGGTGGAGGCGGAGCTGCTCAAGAGCTACGGCCTGAGCATCGTGAACTTCGCCCTGAGTCTGGGCGATGTCCCGTTCAGTCGCGAGATCGGCGCCCTCCTGGGCTTGGGCGCGGAATTCGGAATCACCCGCCCCTACGGCCGCCGCCAGGAGACCCAGGCGGACCGGCTGGGAGTCCTGTTGATGGCCCGGGCCGGCTACAAGCCGGAAGAGGCCATCGCCCTGTGGGAGCGCATGGGGCAGGTGTCCCGCGGGGACATGCCGGCGTTCCTCGGCACCCATCCCGCCCCGGGCGACCGTATCGAGACGATCCGCGCACTTCTGCCGGAAGCCCGGGCGGCCCTTCCCGGCTGACGGACCGGCTTGGCGGGACCGGGCCGGCTATACGAAGCCGGGGTCGATCCGGGTGGTGCGGTCCAGCCAGGCCGGGACGAGCAGGTTCTTCGAGCGCAGGAACGCGGGGTTGAACAGCTTGGACTGGTAGCGGGTCCCGTAGTCGCAAAGGACCGTCACGATCGTGTGGCCGGGTCCAAGCTCCCTTGCCAGCCGGACGGCCCCGGCGACATTGATGCCCGACGAGCCCCCCAGACACAGGCCCTCGTGCTCCAGAAGGTCGAACAGGACGGGAAGCGCCTCTTCGTCCGGGATCTGGAACGCAAGGTCGACAGGCGCGTCCTCCAGGTTCCCGGTGATGCGACCCTGGCCGATCCCCTCGGTGATCGAGGAACCGGCGGACTTCAACTCGCCGGTCGTGTAGTGGCTGTACAGCGCCGCCCCCATCGGATCGGCAAGCGCGATCCTCACGTTCGGATTGCGCGCCTTGAGGGCCATGCCCACGCCCGCCAGCGTGCCCCCCGTCCCCACGGCGCAGACGAAGCCGTCGATCGCGCCCCCGGTCTGGTCCCAGATCTCCGGCCCCGTGGTGTCGATGTGCGCCTGCCGGTTCGCCACATTGTCGAACTGGTTGGCCCAAACCGCCCCGTTCGGCTCCTCGCCCGCCAAGCGTTCGGCCAAGCGGCCCGAGACCTTCACGTAGTTGTTCGGATTGGCGTAGGGGACGGCCGGCACCTCCACCAGCTCGGCGCCGGCCAGCCGCAGCATGTCCTTCTTTTCCTGCGACTGGGTCTCCGGAATCACGATCACGGTGCGGAAGCCCAGGGCATTGCCGACGAGTGCCAGGCCGATGCCGGTATTGCCCGCCGTGCCTTCCACGATAACGCCGCCCGGCTTGAGCGCGCCGCGCCGGATCGCATCCCGGATGATGAACAGGGCCGCCCGGTCCTTCACGGACTGGCCGGGGTTCAGGAACTCGGCCTTGCCGAGGATCGTGCAGCCCGTGAGCGCGGACGCCCGCTCCAGTCGGATCAGCGGCGTGTTGCCGATCGCGTCCACAATGCCGTCGTAAACCGGAGGTGCGGCAGCCCTGTTTTCCATCCCTGTCGCCCCCGTCTGGGTTCCTACGGCGTTTCGGTCCCTACAACCGTGCCCGCCACCAGGCCGCCTGCTCGGCCACCCGCTCGGGCGCGGTTCCGCCGAAGCTGCGGCGCGAGCGGACCGAGTTCTCGACGCCGAGAACGGCGTAAATGTCCTGGGTGATCCGGGGTTCCACCGCCTGCATGACGTCCAGCGGCAGATCCTCCAGCCCGCAACCGCGTCCTTCGGCCTCGGCCACCAGGCGGCCGGTGACATGGTGGGCGTCGCGGAACGGCATGTCCAGGTTCTGCACCAGCCAGTCCGCAAGGTCGGTGGCGGTGGCGAACCCGGCACCGGCCGCCGCGCGCATGCGCTCGGGCACCGGCTCCATGTCCGCGACCATGCCGGCGGTGGCGGCCAGGCACAGTTCCAGCGTGTCCGCGGCGTCGAAGATCCGCTCCTTGTCCTCCTGCATGTCCTTGCCGTAGGTCAGCGGAAGGCCCTTCATCAGGGTCAGCATGCCCATGAGCGCGCCGAACACACGGCCCGCCTTGCCGCGCACCAGCTCGGCGGCATCGGGGTTCTTCTTCTGCGGCATGATGCTGGAACCGGTGGTCCAGCGGTCGGACAGGCGGATGAAGCCGAACTGCGGCGTCATCCAGATGATGATCTCCTCGGCCAGCCGCGACAGGTGCACCGCGCAGATCGAGGCCGCCGCCAGGTACTCCATGGCGTAATCGCGGTCGGATACGGCGTCCAACGAGTTGCGCATCGGACCGTCGAAGCCCAGCGCCGCCGCCGTCATGTGCCGGTCGATGGGGAACGAGGTGCCGGCCAGCGCCCCCGCCCCCAACGGGCTTTCGTTCAGGCGCTTGCGGCTGTCCCGGATCCGGTCGCGGTCGCGGCCCAGCATCTCGACGTAGGCCAGCATGTGATGGCCGAACGTGGTCGGCTGCGCGCTCTGCAGATGGGTGAAGCCCGGCATGATGGTGGCGGCGTGCCGTTCGGCCTGGGTCAGCAGCGCGTCCATCAGCTTGGTGATGGCGGCCTCGGCCCGGTCGTGGGCGTCGCGCACCCACAGGCGCACGTCCACGGCCACCTGGTCGTTGCGGCTGCGGGCGGTGTGCAGGCGGCCGGCGGGCGCGCCGATCAGTTCGGACAGCCGCGCCTCCACGTTCATGTGGATGTCTTCCAGCGCGGTGGAGAATTGGAAGTTGCCGGACTCGATCTCCGCCAGGACGGCCTTCAGCCCCTCGTGGATGCGGTCGCGGTCCTCGGCCTTGAGGATGCCCTTGGCCGCCAGCATGTCGGCATGGGCGAGCGAGCCCTGGATGTCCTGGCCGGCCATGCGCTGATCGAAGCCGATGGAAGCGTTGATGGCCTCCATGACGCGGTCCATCGCCTCCGCGAACCGCCCGCCCCACATGGCGTTGGATTTGGTCCCGCCCGACATCGCACCCGTCCCGCAACCGTTTGCATGAAAGGCACTGGTTGTAGGGAACAGGGACACCGGCCGCAAGTCGGCGGGACTTGACGGCCCGTGCCGATCGGTGGTGTATCCCCGCCATCGACGGTTCCGCGAGAGCGGATGAAAAGGGAATGCGGAAGGCACCCACGCCAAGTGGGGCCGAAGCCGCAGCTGATCCCCCAACTGTGAACGGCGAGCACCGCCGCCCCTCCGCCCCGTGCGGGGGGATGGCCACTGGGCGACTGGGAAGGCCCGGCGGTGCGACGACCCGAAGCCAGGAGACCTGCCGTCGAAATGCGTCGCGCATCCATCGGGCGGGGTGTCCTGGTGGGACGGGTTTCCGTTTCGCGCTGGCGCTGTCGAGGCGTGCGAGGCGCGGGCGGGCCCATGGTGGGCCGTCCACGACCGCGGCCATTTCGGCGGCGTCGCCCGGGTTGTCCGGGCGCCAACCGTGCGTCTCGACCGATCCATTGCGAACGGAACGATCGATGCACACCAAGCGCAAGACCACCCGCCGCCCCTTCACCGCCGCCCTGATGGCATCCGCCGCCGCGGCCGCCCTGATGGCCGGTCCCGCCACCGCCCAGGAGAGCCAGCCCGAGGTGGTCGTCACCGCCACCCGCCTGCCCACCCCGGTCGACCAGGTCGGCAGCTCCATCTCGGTCATCACCGGCGCCCAGATCGAGCGCAGCCAGCAGCCCAACCCGCTGGACCTGCTGAAGCGCACGCCCGGCGTCAGCATCACCCGCGCCGGCGGTGTCGGATCGACGGCGAACGTCCGCATCCGGGGATCGGAACCCGGCCAGGTGAAGGTGCTGGTGGACGGGATCGAACTGAACGATCCCTCCAGCACCGACCGCGGCTTCGACTTCAACAGCCTGCTGGTCGGCGGCACCGACCGGATCGAGGTCCTGCGCGGACCGCAGAGCGCGCTCTACGGCAACGACGCCATGGGCGGCGTGGTGAACATCCTGACCAGCCCCGGCGAAGGCCCGCTGACCACCACGCTGGAGGCCGAGGCCGGCGCGTTCCGGACCTTCCGCCAACGCGCCCATGTGGGGGCAAGCGGCGAGCGGTGGTCCGCGGCGGTCACCGGGGCGAACCTGACGACCGAGGGGTTTTCGCGCGTCCGGGCCGGCGGGGAGAACGACGGCGCCATCAACCGGGGCGCCCACGGCCGGTTCGGGTTCCACGCCACGGACGACATCCGCTTCGACGCCACCCTCGGCTATTGGCACCTGGACACGGAATTCGACCCGCTGATCACCCAGGATGGCCCGGCCAGCCAGACCAAGGACACGATGTACGGCCGCTTCGCCACGACCTTCGAAGCGTTCGACGACCGGCTGTCCACGACCCTGTTCGTCAATGGCAGCCGCACCGACCGCGCGTTCGACGAACCCGTGGGCTTCTTCCGCTTTTCCACCTTCGACGGCTGGCAGCGCACGTTGGGCCTGCAATCCACCTACAATGTGGACGGGGACGACAAGCTGACAGTGGGCGCGGAACGGCGGACCGAATACGCGGAGACCACGAGCACCGACGGGACCGGCGTGCGCACCCGGGGCCTGGACGACGCCAACAGCACCAACGGCCTGTTCGCGCAATACCAGCTCGGCCTGTTCGACAGCCTGTACCTGACCGCCGGCCTGCGCCGCGACACCAACGAGAATTTCGGCGGCAGCACGACCTACCGCCTGGCTGGGGCCTATGTGCTGAAGCCGACCGGAACCACGTTCCGGGCGAGCGTCGGCACGGCGGCGAAGGCCCCGACCCTGTTCCAGCTCCACGCGCCCGGGTTCGGCAACCCCGAACTGGAGGTGGAACGCAGCACCGGCTACGAGGCCGGGGTCGAGCAATCGCTGCTGGACGACCGGGTGGTCCTGGGGGCGACGGTGTTCCGCAACAACCACCGCGACCTCATCGCCTTCGAGGGATCGACCTACCGGAACGTCGCCCGCGCCCGCACCCAGGGCTTCGAGCTGACCGGCACCGTCCGGCCGCTGGAGTGGCTGGAGGTTTCGGCCAACTACACGCTTCTGGACACGCTGGACCTGGAGACGGACCGCGAGTTGGCCCGTCGCCCGCGGCACACGGCGAACCTGCTGGCGGACGTCCAGGCGACGGACGAGCTGAAGATCGGCGCCAACCTGCGCTATGTCGGCCAGCAACGCGACCGGGCCGCGGCGAACTCGGCCGAACTGGCGCCGGCCTTCGTCCTGGACCTCCTCGCCACGTACAGGCTGACCGACCACCTGACCGCCTTCGGCCGGGTGGAGAACCTGACCAACGCGGACTACGAGGAGGTGCGGGGCTACCGCACGTCCGGCCGCGCGGCCTATGTCGGGCTGAGGGCCGCGTTCTGATGGGGCGGGCGGCGGCGACGGTCCTGGCTGGAGTGCTGGCCGTCGCCGCAGTGCCCGCGGCGGTGGCGGAGACACCGCCGCGGCGCATCGTCTCGATGAACGTCTGCACCGACCAGTTCGTCCTGCTGCTGGCCGACCGCGCGCAGATCGCGGGGCTCGGCCGGACGGCGGACGATCCCCACAACTCGGCCTATTTCGAGCGGGCCGCGGGACTGCCCAAGCACCGGGCGCGGGCCGAGGAGGTGTTGGCGCTCAAGCCGGATCTGGTGGTCACCGGCGGCTATGCCCGGCGCCAGACCAACGAGATGCTGGAGCGCCTGAAGGTGCCGATGCTGCGCCTGGGGACGCTGGCCGGCATCGCGGACATTCCGGCCGAGATCCGAAGGGCGGCGACGGCCTTCGGGCATCCGGAACGGGGCGAGGAGATGGCCGCCGCGTTCGAAGCCCGTCTGGCGCGGATCGTGCCACCGCCCGATGCGCCCCGCCCCTCCACCGTGGTCTGGCGTCAGGGCGGGTACGTCCCGGGCAAGGGCTGGATCGTGAACGACGTATTGACCGCCGCCGGGTTCGACAATCTGGCCGCCCGCCTGACACTGCGGCCGGGCGGCCAATTGCCCTTGGAAACCCTGGTGATGAGCGCGCCCGACGTGATCGTCCAGGACTCCCGCCACGATGACCGTCCGACCCTGAGCCGCGAGCTGGTCGCCCATCCGGCCCTCGCGCGCATGGGCGGCGTGCCGGTGCTGGACGTCCCGCTGCGCTGGTGGCTCTGCAGCACACCGGCCGTCGTGGACGCCGCCGAGACCCTGGCCGAGGTGCGGGCCGGAATGGTTGCGGATACGTCGGCCGGCATGCGGAAGGCGCCATGATCCGGATCCTGTTGCCCCTTCTCCTGCTGCTGGCGGGACTGTTCCTCCTGTCGGTGGGGGTTGGGCCGGCCCTCCCCGCCGGCCCGTCCATCCGCACCCTTTTCGCCTTTGTCGGCGGCGCTCCGGTGGATCCGGCGGTTGCCATCGTCGTTCAGGAAATCCGCCTGCCTCGCGCCGTTCTGGGCGTGGTGGTCGGGGCCAGCCTGGGCGTGGCCGGCGCCTGCCTGCAAGGGCTGCTGCGCAATCCCCTGGCGGAACCCGGCCTGGTCGGCGCCTCGTCCATGGCGGCGCTGGGCGCGGTGTCGATGATCTATTTCGGCGTGTTCGCGTCGGCGCCGCTGGCCCTGCCGGCGGCGGGCATCGCCGGTGCGCTGCTGGCGGTGGGTCTCATGTACCTCCTGGCCGGCCGCGATGCCGGACCACTGACCCTGATCCTGGCCGGCGTGGCCATCAACACGTTGGGCGGGGCGCTCACCTCGCTTCTGCTGAACCTGGCGCCGAACCCGCATGCCGCGCTGGAGATCGCGTTCTGGCTGCTGGGGTCGCTGGCCGACCGCAGCCGGGACCATGTCCGCGTCGCCCTGCCCTTCGCATTGGCGGGGCTGGCGCTCCTGCTGTCCGCCGCCCGTGGCCTCGACGCGCTGACATTGGGCGAGCGCACGGCCCACACGCTGGGCACGTCGGTCCGGTTTCTGCACCTGCGCATCATCGTGGGCACGGCGCTCGCGGTCGGGGCATCGGTGGCGGTGACCGGATCGGTCGCCTTCATCGGGCTGATGGTGCCCCACCTTGTCCGCCCGCTGGCCGGGCACCGGCCGGGCGCGGCCCTGCTGCCCAGTGCCGTCGCCGGGGCCTGCCTGCTGCTGGCCGCCGACGTCGGGGTGCGCCTGCTGCCCACCAACGAGGAGCTGAAGCTGGGCGTGGTCACCGGACTTCTGGGCGTGCCCTTCTTCCTGGCGATCCTGTTCCGAACCCGTCGGGAGGCGCTATGACCATCCTGTCCGCATCGGACCTGTCGGTGGATCTCGGCGGCCGTCGGGTGGTGGACGGCGTTTCGTTTTCCGTCGGGCGCGGCGAGCTGGTTGGGCTTCTGGGGCCCAACGGCGCCGGCAAATCCACGCTGCTGCACGCGCTTGCGGGGGTGCGCCGGCCCACGGCCGGCGCGGTGACGCTCGACGGCCGGGCACTGGCGGACTGGCCGCGACGCACACGTGCCCAGCGCCTGGGCTTCTTGGAACAGGGCGCATCGGCGGCTTGGCCGATCACCGTGCGGCAGATCGTGTCGCTGGGCCGGATGCCCCACCGCGGCCCCTGGCAGGGCGAAAGTGCGGCGGACCGGGCGGCCGTGGATCGTGCCATGCGGGCCTGCGCGGTCGAGGGCTTTGCCGATCGCAGCGTGGCGGCGCTGTCGGGGGGCGAGCGGGCGCGTGTCATGCTGGCCCGCGTTCTGGCCGGCGAACCATCCGCGATCCTGGCGGACGAGCCGGCGGCGGGCCTGGACCCGCTGCACCAGCTCAACGTCATGCAGGGCTTCGCGGATGTCGCGCTGCGGGGAACGGGCGTGGTGGTGGTGCTGCACGACGTGGCATTGGCGCTGGGTTTCTGCGCCCGCATCTGCCTGATGGACGCGGGCCGGATCGCGGCCCAAGGCACGCCCGCGGAGATCCTGGCGGGCGGTGCGCTGGAGCGGGTGTACGGGGTGGAGTTCCTGGCCGGCGTCAACGGGGGCCGCGCCTATGCCCTGCCCTGGCGGCGGAAAACCGAAATCATGGGAGCAACGCATGTCGGATGAGACGGACGACCGGGCTCCGGACGAGGGGGCCGCGCGCTACAAGGCGAAGATGGAAAAGCGCAAGGCGCTCCAGGACAGGCTGGTCGCCTCGAAGACCATCGAGAAGGGCCTGCTGATGGTCCACACCGGCGCCGGCAAGGGCAAATCCACGGCCGCGTTCGGCCTGATCCTGCGCGCCATCGGCCATGGCCACCGCGTGGGTCTGGTCCAATTCGTGAAGGGCACCTGGGCGACGGGCGAACAGGAGGCGCTCAAACGCCTGTCCGACCTGGTGGACCACCACGTCATGGGCGAAGGCTTCACCTGGGAGACCCAGGACTGCGACCGCGACCGGGCCGCCGCCCGTGCCGCATGGAACAGGGCCCTGGACATGATGGCGGACCCGTCCTACCGCCTGATCGTGCTGGACGAGCTCAACATCAGCCTGCGCTACCAACAGCTTCCGGTGGACGAGGTGGTGGCCGCGCTGAATGCCCGCCGTCCGGACCTTCATGTCCTGGTCACCGGCCGCAACGCACCGCCCGAACTGGTCGAGGCCGCCGACCTGGTCACAGAGATGAAGCTGGTGAAGCATCCGTTCCAGGCCGGCGTGAAGGCCCAGGCGGGGATCGAGTTTTGATGCGGACGCCGGCCCGCGCGCTGATGTTCCAGGGGACCGGCTCGGACGTGGGCAAGTCGCTGGTGGTGGCGGCCCTTTGCCGGGCGCTCACACGGCGCGGGCTGGTGGTGCGTCCGTTCAAGCCGCAGAACATGTCCAACAACGCCGCCCCCGCACGGGACGGTGGTGAAATCGGGCGGGCGCAGGCGTTGCAGGCCCGCGCCTGCGGCGTGCCGCCCAGTGTGCACATGAACCCGGTGCTGCTGAAACCGCAGAGCGAAACCGGCGCACAGGTGGTGGTCCAGGGCCGCGTTCTCGCCACGGCGCAGGCCCACGCCTACCAGGACCTGAAAGGCACGCTCCTGCCCCAGGTGCTGGAGAGTTTCCGCATCCTGCGGGGCGAGGCCGATATCGTGGTGGTGGAAGGGGCCGGCAGCCCGGCCGAGGTGAACCTGCGTGCGCGGGACATCGCCAACATGGGCTTCGCGCGGACCGCCGACGTTCCGGTGGTCCTGGTGGGCGACATCGACCGGGGCGGCGTGATCGCCTCGTTGGTGGGCACCCATGCCGTCCTGGACGCGGCGGACCGCGCAATGGTGGCCGGGTTCATCATCAACAAGTTCCGCGGCGACCCCCGCCTGTTCGACGACGGGCTCGCCGAGATCGTGCGCCGGACCGGCTGGCCGGGCTTCGGCGTGCTGCCCTGGCTGGACCAGGCGTGGCGGCTGCCCCCGGAGGATGCCTACAGCCTGCGGGCGGACCGGCGGCCGGGCCGGACGGTGGTGGCTGTGCCGCTTCTGCCGCGGATCTCCAATTTGGACGATCTGGATCCGCTGAAGGCCGAGACCGGCGTCGACCTGCGGCTGGTGCCCCCCGGCACCCCCATCCCGGCCGATGCGGCATTGGTCCTGCTGCCGGGCAGCAAGGCCACCATTGCCGACCTGCGCGTCGTCTACGCCCAGGGATGGGACGTGGACATCCGCGCCCATTTCCGGCGCGGCGGATTGGTGGCGGGCTTCTGCGGCGGCTACCAGATGCTGGGCCGCCGGATCGAGGACCCGCACGGGCTGGAAGGTCCGCCCGGCGGCATCGACGGCCTGGGCCTGCTGGACGTCCGAACCGTGCTGACACCGGACAAGATCGTGCGCGAGGCGGAAGGGGCGAGCACGGCCGACAACCTCCCCTTCCGCGGCTACGAGATCCATTTGGGCCGGACGGAAGGCCCCGACTGCGCACGCCCGCTGCTACGCCATGCCGATGGCCGCCCGGACGGCGCGATCTCGGCCGATGGCCGGGTGCGCGGTGCCTATGTGCACGGGCTCCTGGCCGTGGACGCACAACGGGATGCCTGGTTGCGCTGGCTGGGCGGGAATGGCGCGACGGCGGCGTTCGAGGCCGGGGTCGACGCGGCGCTCGATGCCATCGCCGACGGCGTTGAGAGGCATTTGGACGTGGATGGTTTGCTGGCGCTGGCGCGGTGAATGCGCGAACGGCCACATCGGCGGTCAAACCCGCGACACCCCGACCGCGAGACCCGCCAGCAATCCCCACAGCAGTCCCGCGGCACGGCGGTAGAGCGCCAACGCCCGGTCGATGTCGTCGGCCGTCAGCCCGGCCCGGCCCGCCCCCATCCAGGCGTCCTCGACGCGGACGTCGCCATAGGTGCGCGGGCCGCCCAGCCGGAGGCCCAGCGCTCCGGCCATGGCGGCTTCCGGCCAGCCGGCGTTCGGCGACCGGTGCCGGGAAGCATCGCGACGCATGGCCGACCATGCCGTCCGCGGATCGGCGCCAGGCAGCAGGACGGCGGCCACGGCCAGCACCGCGCCGGTCAGGCGGCTGGCCGGCAGGTTCATGGCATCGTCCAACCGGGCGGCCGCCCACCCGAACGCCTCGTGCCGGGGCGTGCGGTGGCCGATCATGCTGTCCGCCGTGTTCACCGCCTTGTACGCCAGGAGGCCCGGCAGCCCGAACAGCGCGAGCCACAGCGCGGGCGCCACCACGCCGTCGGAGAAGTTCTCGGCCAGGCTTTCCACGGCGGCCCGCGCCACGGCGGGCTCGTCCAGCGTGGCGGGGTTGCGCCCGACGATGTGGCGCACCGCCAGCCGCCCCGCCTCCAGCCCGCCCGTCCGCAGGGCCTGGGGCACGGCGGCGACGAACCGGTGCAGGCTGCGCTGGGCCAGAAGGGTGGATGCCAAGGCGGCCTCGACCAGCCAACCACCGGGGACCGTGCCCAGAACCGCCGACACGACCCATCCGGCACCGGCGGACACGGACAGGAGAACCACGACCGCGGCGACCCCGGCGGCGCGCCGCACGGCCGGACGCGCGCCGTCCCGGTTCAGGCCGGCATCAAGACGGGCGATGAGCGCGCCGATCCACACCACGGGATGGCGGACGGCGGCATAGAAACGATCCGGATAGCCGAACAGTGCCTCGATCGCGAGGGCGGCGGCGACCAAGGACAGGTGGCTGGAGACGGCGGGCATGGCGGTGCGGGACCATTCGGACAGGACAATGCCGGGAACGGGAATGCACGCCGTCCGGCATGGGGGCGACGCGGGCGAGGCCTCACGCCTGTTCCCCCGTGCGCCCGGACCCTGGCTCGACCTGAGCACGGGAATCAACCCCATCCCCTATCCGGTCGGACCGCTCCCGTCCGAAACCTGGACCCGCCTGCCCGGCAGCAACGAGTTGGACCGGTTGCGCCGGGCGGCGGCGTCCGCCTACGGGGTGCCGGACGCCGGATGCGTGGTTGCCGCACCGGGCACCCAGATCCTGATCAACCTGCTGCCCCGTCTGCGGCCACCCGGCCGGGTCGCGGTCCTGGGCCCCACCTACGGGGAGCATGCGCCCGCCTGGGCCGCAGCGGGGCACCGGGTGGACACGGTGCGCGAGGCCGCGGCATTGGAGGATGTGGATGTGGCCGTGGTGGTGAACCCCAACAACCCGGACGGCCGCGCCCTGCGCCCCGACCGCCTCCATCGGTTGGCCGACGCGCTTGGCCGGCGCGGCGGCCTGCTGGTGGTGGACGAGGCGTTCGCGGATGTGAGCCCCGAAGTGTCGGTGGCGGGCGGCATCGCGACGGACGGGTTGGTGGTGTTGCGGTCGTTCGGCAAATTCCACGGGCTTGCCGGGCTGCGCCTGGGCTTCGCACTGGCATCGGGACCGCTCGCCGCCCGGATCGAGGACGCGCTCGGACCATGGGCGGTTTCGGGGCCGGCGCTCGCCATCGGGGCGGCGGCGCTCTCCGATGCGGCGTGGGCGGCGGCGACCCGGGCCCGGCTGGCGGCCGACGCCCGATGCCTGGACGGGCTGCTGCACGACGCCGGTCTGGACGTGGTCGGGGGAACCGCCCTGTACCGGTTGGTGGCTTCCGACTTCGCCCTGGAATGGTTCACGCGGTTGGGGGAACAAGGCATCTACGTGCGCCGGTTCGACCACGATTCGCGCCTGCTGCGGTTCGGATTGCCGGGCACCGAGGCGGACTGGCGCCGCCTCGGTGCGGCCCTGCGGTTGGCGTGACCCCAGACCTACCGATTGGGATTACATAGGACGGATAGTGCGTTCCGGAGCGTAACGCTGACCGGAACCGGCCGGTGGAAATCCCCGCGCCTCTATGCCAGAAGGGCGGCTCCTACCCCGTCCAAGGTCCCCTCGAGAGACCAGATCATTGATCCCCGAGGACGTCCTCAGCTTCATCCGCAGCGCCATCAAATCCGTTTGGGCGCTCGAACTGCTTCTCCACCTCCACCGCGCCCCGGACCGGTCGTGGGATGCGGAGGCGTTGAGCCTTGAGATGCGAAGCAACCGCGACCTCGTGCAGTCCATCCTGACGACCTACGAGCAATCGGGACTGGTGGCGGTGGGAAGCGACGGCAAATACACCTACCGGCCGGCGAGCCCGCATCTGGCCGCCGTCGTGGACGAGATCGCAAAGGCCTACGCGGCAACCCCGCTGACGCTCATCAAGCACATCATCTCGGCGCCGAACGAAAAGATCCAATCGTTCGCGGATGCCTTCAAGTTCAGGACGGATTGAGTCCGATGCGCAATCCCCAAGCCATCGTTTACCTGCTGTGCTTCGCGGCCAGCGCGCTGTGCCTGACGCTTCTCGTCCGGTCCTACCTGCAGCGACGCGCCCGGCTCCTGCTCTGGAGTGCGTTGAGCTTCGTGGGTTTGGCCATGAACAACCTGCTGGTCTTCCTCGATCTCATCATCCTGCCGCACATCGACCTGACGCCGGCCCGGAGCCTCAGCGCCCTGGCGGCGGTCGGCGTACTTCTCTACGGGTTCATTTGGGACACCGATTGAGGCCCATGATGCAGCAATACCTGTCCGGCATGATCACCATGGGCTTTGCCGTCTCCGGCGTGTTCTTCCTGCGCTTCTGGTCCCGGACGCAGGAGAGATTGTTCCTGGCCTTCGCATGCGCGTTCGGACTGTTCGCCCTGAACCAGATGCTGGTCGCAATGGCGGACATTCCGCGTGAGGAACAGGGCTGGTTCTACCTGCTGCGGCTGACCGGCTTCGGCCTGATCATCGCCGGCATCTGCCTGAAGAATTTCGGCCGCGCCACCCGTCCCTGAACGGCCGGGCATGGCGTATCGACCACGCCCGGCCCCCCCTGGCGTTCAGTCGCTGTCGATGGCATTGCGGATGGCGTGGGCCAGTTCGGGCTCACGGTACGGCTTGCCCAGGAAACGCAGGGCCGTCCCGCGGGCTTCGACCGACAGCCGGTCCGCATAGGCCGATGTCAGCAGCACCCGCAGTCCGGGTTTGCGGCGGACGGCCTCTGCCGCCAGACCGCGGCCGTCGAGTTCGCCCGGCATGGCAAGGTCCGTGAACAGCAGGTCCACACGCGGCAACCGTTCCAGTGCATCCAGCGCGGTCGCGGCGTTCTCCGCCTCCTCAACGATATACCCCAGGTCCTTCAGGGCACTGACGGCCGCAAGCCGTACGCCGGGATCGTCCTCGACCGCCAGCACCACCTCGCCCACGGCGGCCCGCGGCACATCCGTTTCCGGCAGGATTGCGGATGCGGATGCCGGCACCAGCGCGGCGTCCGCCCGCGGCAGCAGGATGGTGATGGTCGTGCCCCGGCCGACACGGGTGTCGAGCATCAGGTGTCCACCCGACTGCTTGACGAACCCATAGATGATGCTGAGACCGAGGCCAGATCCGCGGCCCATCTCCTTTGTCGTGAAGAAGGGTTCGAAAACGTGGTCGACGATTTCCGGCGGGATCCCTTCGCCCGTGTCGGACACACTCAAGGACACGTATTCGCCCGGGGTCACGTCGACGTAGCGGGCACGGTCCTCGTCGCCGAGGCGCACGTTGGATGTCGCAATGCGCAACGTGCCGCCGCGCGGCATCGCGTCCCGGGCGTTCACCACCAGGTTGAGCAGCGCGGACTCCACCTGCGTCGGATCGGCCGACGTCAGCCAAAGCTCCTGGCCGCAGTCGATCGAAAGCTCGATCTCCTCGCCCAGCACGCGGCGGACCATGTCCGCCACCGCGATCACCAGATCATTCAGATCCACTGCCTTCGGCTGGAGCGGCTGCCGCCGCGCAAAGGCCAGGAGCTGTCGGGTGAGGTCGGCACAGCGGGTGGCCCCCTCCAACGCCATTTCCACCTGGCGCAGCGAGCGTGCGTCCTCGGCCAGGGCCTTGCGCAGCCGGTCCAGGTTGATGGTGACGACCGTCAGCATGTTGTTGAAATCGTGGGCGATGCCGCCGGTCAGCTTGCCGATCGCTTCCATCTTCTGGGCCAGGACCAATTGCTGCTCCAGGCGCCGGCGTTCGCTGACATCCAGCAGCGTTCCCAGGATTTCCTTGGGCTGGTCGTTGTCATCGCGCACCAGAACCGCCTGATCCAGCAGGAAGCGGTATTGCTCGTCCGCGCATCGCCAGCGGTATTCGACCGAGAGCGATCCGGTGGTTCCCAGCCGCTCAAAGCTCCCCAGGACGCGGTCGCGGTCCTCCGGGTGGATGCGGTCGGCCCATAGGCCGGGCGTGTCCTGGAACCGTTGGGCGGGGAAGCCGGTGATCCCCTCGATGTTGCCGCCGACGAATTGCGGCGACAGCAGCAGATCCCCCACCAATCCGGCATACAGAGCGATGGGCAGGGAGCGGATGATGACCCCCTGGCGCTCCTCGCTCCGGCGCAAGGCCTGTTCGGCGACGATCTTTTCCGTGCGGACGCGGAAATATTCCCGCAGCAATGCCTGTTCCTGCTCGGCCTTGCGGGTCACCTCCTGCGTCTTCTCGAACAGGTCGACGAAGACCGTCACCTTGGACTTGAGGATCAGGGGCTCGACCGGTTTGAAGACGTAGTCGACCGCCCCCATCGCGTAGCCGCGCAGCATGTGCGCGTCGTCCTTGTTGACCGCCGTCAGGAAGATGATGGGCACACGGCGGGACCGTTCGCGTGAACGAACGAGCGAGGCCGTCTCATACCCATCCATGCCCGGCATGAACACATCCAGCAGGATGACGGCGAAGTCGTCGGCGAGCAGGCGCTTCAACGCCTCCTCGCCCGACCGGGCCTTCACCACCTCGCCGACATCGGCCAGGACCTCTTCCATCGCGAAGAGGTTGCGCTCGTCGTCGTCGACCAGAAGAATGCGGGCACGCCGGGCCGCAGCCGGGATCATCCCCCCGCGATCCAAACCGGGCGACTGCGCCTCATCAAACCCGGTGGACACAGGTGTCGGACCCTGCGGCGTCCGTTGCAACCCCACCATCGGTCATTCGCCTGCCGGCATTGAAACGCCCACCTCTTCCCATGTGCCGTCGATCACCTTCGGCGACTTCGACGACCGCGCGATCCAGACACGCAGTAGCGAAAGCAGGAGATCGATGTCCACGGGTTTGGCGACATAATCCGAAGCGCCGGCCTCTATGCACTTCTGGCGGTCTCCCTTCATCGCCTTTGCCGTCACCGCAATCAGCGGCACGTCCTTGAGATGGTCGTGGCGCCGGATTTCGCGGATCGTCTGGAACCCGTCCATCTCGGGCATCATGATGTCGATCAGGGCGACGTCGATGTCCGGCGTGGTGACCAGACGCGATACGCCGTCCCGGCCGTTCTCCGCGTACAGCACCTCGATCCGGTACTGCTCCAGCACGCTGGTCAGCGAGAAGATGTTCCGGATGTCGTCGTCGACGATCAGGATCTTGCGGCCCTGCAGCGACGGCTCCTTCTGGCGGAGCTGGTTCAGCATCTGACGCCGGTCCTCGGACAGGTTGGCCACCGTCCGGTGCATGAAGAAGGCCGTCGCATCCACGAGTTCGCCCGGCGTTGCGGCGTCGCGGTGGATGACCGTGCCCTCGTCCAACCAGCCGAGACCCGCACCGCGGCGCTCGCCGGCCGGGGAATAGAAGACCACGGGCGGCAGCTCCGACCGCTCCTCCGCATCCAAGCCCTCGAAGATCCTGGACGCGACGGAATGCGACGAGGACAGGTTCATCACCACGCAATCGAATGTGCCGGAGCGCAGCATTTCGATGGCGGAACCGTGCTCCTGCACGGCCTCGATGTGGATGTCGTCGCCGGCCATCAACTCGGCGACCTTCTTGCGCTGGACGTTATCGGTATCGACCAGGAGCACATGGCGCAGCCGGCGTTCGACGAACCCCATCAGCTTGTCGAAGACCGCCCGCAGATCCTCCAACTCCGCCGGCTTCCGGATGAAGCCGAAAGCCCCCATCTCGAGCGTCCGCTGCCGTTCGCTGCCGCCCGAGACGATTTGCACCGGGATATGGCGGGTCTGCGGATCGCGCTTCAGCATGTCCAACAGCGCCCACCCGTCGATGTCGGCCAAGCCCAGGTCGAGGGTGATGGCATCCGGCCGGAACTTCTTGGCCAGCGACAGGGTGGCGGCGCCCGACGTGCTGACCACTCCCTTGAAGCCCCGCTCGCGTGCGAGGTCCAACAGGATGATGCCGAACTTCACGTCGTCCTCGATGATCAGGAGGACCCGGTCGCCCAGGCGGATGGTTTCGCGGTCGTCCTGTATCTCCAACGGCGCCACCAGCGCGATGCCAACGTCGGCACCGCCGTTGACGTAGCGGGCGGGTGTTCCCGCCGAAGCCGCGGGCTCGACCACCGGCACGAAGTCCAACGGCAGGTACAAGGTGAAGGTGCTGCCCGCCCCCGGCTTGCTGACGACCTGGATTTCGCCACCCAGAAGGCGCGCGATCTCGCGGCTGATCGACAGGCCGAGGCCGGTGCCGCCGTACTTGCGGCTGGTGGTGCCGTCGGCCTGCTGGAATGCCTCGAAGATCAGCTTCTGCTTGTCCTCGGGAATGCCGATTCCAGTGTCGGTGACGGCAATGGACAGCGCCCGCGTTGCCGCCTTCAGGACGGGGTGCGACGGGTTCCAGCCCGACGCCACGGCCCGCACATCCAGTGTGACGCCACCTTGTTTGGTGAACTTGAAGGCGTTCGACAGCAGGTTGAGCACGATCTGCTGCAGGCGCTTCTCGTCCGTCTTGATCACCTCGGGCACGCCGTCGTGATAGCGGATATTGAACTTCAACCCTTTGTCGTTGGCGATCTGGTTGAAGGTCCGCTCCATGTGCTGGCGCAGGTTGGCCATCGGCATCTCGCCCAGCTCGATGGTCACGGTGCCGGACTCGATCTTCGAAAGGTCGAGGATGTCGTTGATGAGCGACAGCAGATCCGAACCCGCGGCGTTGATGGAACGGGCGAACTCCATCTGCTTGTCGGTCAGATTGCCCAGCGGGTTGTCGGCCAGGAGCTTGCTCAGGATCAGCAGGCTGTTCAGCGGCGTCCGCAGCTCGTGGGACATGTTGGCCAGGAACTCGGACTTGTACTTGGAGGTCAGCGCAAGCTGCTCGGCCTTCTCCTCCAGCGCCCGGCGGGCCATTTCGATTTCGAGGTTCTTCGCCTCGACCTGCTTCTTCTCGTTGGACAGGAGCTGCGCCTTTTCCTGCAACTCCTCGTTGGTCCGGCGCAGCTCCTCCTGCTTGCGCTGCAGCTCCTCCTGCTGACTTTGCAGCTCGGTCGTCAGAAGCTGGGACTGCTTCAGCAGACCCTCGGTGCGCATGGTAGCGGCGATCGTGTTCAACACGATGCCCACCGACTCCATGAGCTGGTCCAGGAAGAGCTGGTGGGTTTCACTGAAGGCACCGAAGGACGCCAGTTCGATGACGGCCTTGATCTCGCCCTCGAACAGGACCGGCAGGATGATGACGTTCGCCGGCTCGGCGTGGCCCAGACCCGACCCGATCCGGAGATAGCCGCCGGGCACGCGGGTCAGCAGTACGCGCCGCTTGTCGGCCGCGCACTGGCCCACAAGCCCCTCGCGCAGGCGGAACCGCGGCATCAGCATGTCGCGGCCTTCCGCACCGTAGCTGGCGACCAGGTCCAGCACGGTCTCCTCGCTGTCCTTGGCCGCCACGTAGAACACGCCGTACTGGGCGTTCACGAGCGGCGCCAGCTCGGACATGATCAGGTTGGTGACCGTGACCAGATCGCGTTCGCCCTGCAGCATGCGGGTGAAGCGTGCAAGGTTCGTTTTCAACCAATCCTGCTCGGTGTTCTTGAGGGTCTGGTCCCTCAGGTTCCGGATCATGCCGTTGATGGTGCTGGCCAGCGCCGCCACCTCGCCCGACGCCTCGACGGAGATCGAGCGGGTCAGGTCGCCCTTGGTCACCGCGGTCGCCACCTCGGCGATGGCACGGACCTGGGTGGTCAGGTTCGCGGCGAGCTGGTTCACGTTGTCCGTCAGATCGCGCCATAGCCCCGCCGCACCGGGCACGCGGGCCTGACCGCCCAGCTTGCCCTCGGACCCCACCTCACGGGCCACGTTGGTGACCTGGTCGGCAAAGGTGGCCAGCGTTTCGATCATGCCGTTGATGGTGTTGGCCAGCGCCGCGATTTCGCCCTTTGCGTCCACGGCCAGCTTGCGCTTCAGGTCGCCCCTGGCCACCGCCGTCACGACGTCGGCGATGTTTCGGACCTGGCCGGTGAGGTTGGCGGCCATCATGTTCACGTTGTCGGTCAGGTCCTTCCAGGTCCCCGCCACACCCTCCACCCGGGCCTGGCCGCCCAGCTTGCCCTCGGTGCCGACCTCGCGCGCCACGCGGGTCACCTCGGACGCAAACGAGTTGAGCTGGTCCACCATGGTGTTGATGGTGTTCTTCAGCTCCAGGATCTCGCCCTTGGCGTCCACCGTGATCTTCTTGGACAGGTCACCGTTCGCCACCGCGGTGGTCACGTCGGCGATGTTTCGCACCTGGCCGGTGAGGTTGGCGGCCATCATGTTCACGTTGTCGGTCAGGTCCTTCCAGGTGCCGGCGACGCCGCGCACCTGCGCCTGGCCGCCCAGCTTGCCCTCGGTGCCGACCTCGCGCGCCACGCGCGTCACTTCCGAGGTGAACAGGGCCAACTGGTCCACCATGGTGTTCACGACCTTGCCGATGCGCAGGAATTCGCCGCGCAGGGGGCGGCCGTCGATTTCCAGCACCATTTTTTGCGACAGATCACCCTTGGCCACCGCGCCGATAACGCGGGCCACCTCGGCGGTCGGGTGCACCATGTCCCCGATCAGTGCGTTGACCGAGTTGATGCAAACCTCCCAGCCGCCGGTCGCGCCGGACAGCTTGCCGCGCTCGCCGATTCGGCCGTCCTTACCCACCACACGGCTGAGGCGCTGGCATTCGCGGGTCAACTGTTCGTTGAGCTCCACGACTTCGTTGAAGGCTTCCGCGATGTCGCCGTCGATGCCGCTGAGATCCACCGGCAGGCGCACGGAAAAGTCCCCGCGCTTAAAGGCACGCAGGGCCTTCAGAACCTGGCGCATCTCAAGGGTGTCGTTCGTCGCGGCCTGCTTCATTTTTCGGTCCTCTTCGGCCTGTCACCGCTTGGACCGCAAAGCCATCGGCCCGGAAGAAAGGGCCATGCAAACCGATGGAATGGCGTCAACCAGCGGGTTCGGCGATTAAAGCGGCCGAATACAGTGGGAACGACAACCACTCCCCATGTTGTCGCTGACTGCCTTCGGCCCCAATCCTTATCGATTGCTATTGCACCAACCGCTTCCAATACCAGCGAACGCGGATCTTGGAGGTCGGCATAGCCGATTGATGCCTGCCGAGCCTCTCGAATGAAAGTACCCCAAACGTCTAACTCGATGGTAATACCCACACAGGGGTCATAGTTTCGGCCGCGAGCCTCTCCCTCCTGGATGCAGGGGACAGGCGGAACAGCACAACTGGAAGTCGACACAAATAAATATAAAATACCAGATAATGCGTCGAAACATCTCTAAAGTGTGGACATTCAAGGACGGCAGATCCAACAACACGGGGGCGCTGGATTAATGGTGCGGCGGTGATGCATCCTTTCAAGAAGCGTAGTTTCGCATTGATGCGAGGGGCGGCCACTCGCGCAACACCGGCTTGCGGTACCCCTGTTTTCCCTGCAAAGGATTCGACGTGACACCCGAGAGGTCCCAGCCCGCTGCAACTCCGGACAGCGCGCCCGCCGCCCATATCCTTATCGTTGAGGACGAGGCACTGGTGGCGATGATCATGGTGGATGTGGTCGAGGAGACCGGCTGCCGTGTCGTTGGGCCCGCGGATGGGCTGGGAATGGCGATCGAGTTCGCCCGGACGGAACCGAAACTGGACGGGGCCATCCTGGACCTGAATTTGAACGGGACCCACGCCTATCCCGTTGCGGAAATCCTCAAGCAGCGGGGCGTGCCTTTCGTCTTCGTCACGGGGTACGGCAGCAATGAACTGGCGCCGCCCTACGACGGGCACCCCTCCATCACGAAACCGTTCCGCATCGAAGAAATTGAGGACGCGGTCCGCCGCATGCTGGCAAGGGATACGGCCTGACGCCCTTCGGACGGTGGGAAGGGGGCGGAACGCCACGCCGGCCATGGCATGCAATGCCACGGAAAGCGGCTTCCGCCGGCGCGGCAAATCCGGTTCCTGCAATGGAACGACGGTCCCGCGACCGAGGAGTCGCAAAGACGACGTATTTGGCCATGACCACCAGGGGAATGGCTCGAAAACTCAGCGAAAGCGCGCCCACCATGGTCCCGGCAGCCAACCGGTATGCCGCGGCGCAAACACGTCTGGAGCCGGACGGCCACGCCCGATGCAACCGGTCGCATTTGCGGGGTAGGATTTAGACAATTCATCAGACATTCACTCTCGCCCCTGATAATCCAAGGTGGAGTGATGGGAGTCTGTGGCAATGGATTGTCTAGAGCCCAACGGTATGGGCAAACTCGCGGGAGAAGTTTTCCGGTACTGGCTATCGATCAGCCCGGGACCCGGCCTGCTGCCGGGCCGCCAGCATTTCGACCCTCTCGACATCCCCGCTCCGCTGCTGCCCCACATCTGGCTTTTGGATGTGGAGCACGGCCCGCCGCTGCGGTTCCGCGCACGGCTGGTCGGGACGGCGATCTCGCGGAGCGGCCCCATGTACCGGATGGGCACCTACGTGGAACCGGACCACGCCCTTCCCGGCCGCACGAATTTCTACAGCCGCCTGGTCGAACTGCTGGGATCGCCGGAACCTGATTATTATGCCGGCCCGCCGCTGCTGCCCGGCTTGCTGGGCCGTGTGCGGACGCTCAACCGGATCACCCTGCCGATGGCGCGCGATGGCCGGACCGTGGACATGTTCCTGAACGCCACCTTTTTGGAGTGGGAACCCGGGTTCCATGCAGGAGGCCCCGGGTTCCTTGGCACCGGATTGACGGGTTAGGTCGGGGCCGGTCCGCCCTCCACCCTGCGGCTCAGCACAAGATAGGCCGCAGCGGTCCAGGAGAAGGCGCCACCGCCCAGCCCCTCCCCCGTCGTCGGGTCGAAATACTCGCAGAAACCCGCGCGCTCGATGGCGGCGACCGTGTCCCGCTCCAGCAAGGACGCAAGGTCACCCAGACCATTGGTCCGCAGACCGTCCGCGATCAGCCAGTTCACCACGGCCCAAACCGGACCGCGCCAGTAGCGTTTCGGCTCGAACCCGGGCGAGAAGGCGGGCGTGGACGGCAGGCCCAGCACCATGCCGTCGCGCCACCGACGGATTTCGTCCGCCACCGCTGCGCGCGCCTGCGCATCAAGCGTCAGCACCAGCAACGGCATGAAGCCCGCCTGGGTCGGAGTCTCGATGTCCCCCCCCGAAACCAGGTCGAGGGAGACGAACCGGGACAAGGCGGGGCGCCAGCGGCTGTGGAGACCGGCGACCAGTGCCGCATGCATGGCGGCCAACTCGTCCCGCTCCGCCTGGGCACCGAGCATCTGCGCAAGAGCCATGAGGTCGGCGCAAGCGTACGCCAGGATGGCCGTGGATTGGACGTCGGCGACCTTGAAGGGTGCAGCCGCCCATTGCCGGGCGGGATCCCAGCCGCACGCCTTGTAAGTGTCCACCAGATGGATGAAGCGCTGGTACTCCGCGTCGCGGGGGCGCATGGCGGGATCCACATGGCCAGTGTCCTTCCGCCGGATGACGGTGGTCGTATCCGTCGGCACACGCGCCAGCGCCTCGTCCCAGGCCGGGGAATTGTCGCTCCCGCTTTCCCAGGGGTGCAGGATCGCCACAAGCCCGAGCTTGCCGGGATCCCGCGCCCGCATCCACCAGCGGTGGGACCGCAGGGCGGCGTCGAACAGCCGGCGGGTCCGTGCCCCGGCGTCGGGGCGTCCTTCGCGAACGGCGGCCTCGTGCACGTGGCGCAGGGCCGTTCCGAAGACGGGAGGCTGGGTGATGCCCGATGTCGGGATGCGGTGCCGGGTGCCCCACACGTCCGGGCCGGGGAAATAGGTATCGCTGGGCTCGTGGAAGACGATGTGCGGGATCATCCCGTCGTCCCACTGGCCCTCGGCGAGCCTTTCCAGCTCGCGGTAGGCGCGGTCCACGTCGAAGGTCGCAAAGCCCATGGCGACGAAGGCCGAATCCCAGTTCCACTGGAACGGGTACAGCCCCGCCGTCGGGACGGTGTAGCCGCCGCGGTCGTTCTCGGCCATCACTTGGCGTGCGGCCGCGTGCATGTCGTGCGTCATGGCGCCCTTTGTCGCTATGTGTCTCGTCAGGCTCGGGCCACGGCCAAGCCGGTGGCCGGATCGATCCAGGTCAGGCGTGCCGGGTCGACTGCCAGCCCAATGCGCTCGCCGGCGGCGACGCGGGCGGTCGGCGGGGCGACGACGCGGGCGGGCTGATCGCCGATCGAGCCGGTGAGCAGCAGGTGCGAGCCCATGGGCTCCACCACCCGCACCTGGAAGGGAATCCCGGCATCCGGCTCGACCAGGCGCGCATCCTCGCCACGCAGGCCCACTTCCACCTCGCCGTCGAGGGCGACCGGGCAGCGCAGTGCCGCCGCTCCGACCTGTGCAACGCCATCCGTGCACCGGAGCCGGATGAAGTTCATGGGCGGGCTGCCCAGGAACCCGCCGACAAAGCGCGTCGCGGGTGTGCCATAGACCTCCAGCGGCGAGCCGATCTGGTCGATGCGGCCGCCGTACATGACGGCGATCCGGTCGGCCAGACCCATGGCCTCGGTCTGGTCGTGGGTCACGTAGATGGTGGTGGTGCCGGCCTCGCGCAGGACGGCCTTCAGTTCGGTGCGCATCTCCAGCCTGAGCAGCGCATCCAGGTTCGACAGCGGCTCGTCCATCAGCAGAACCGCCGGCCCGACGGCCAGGGCGCGTGCGACCGCAACACGCTGCCGCTGGCCGCCCGACAGCTTCGCCGGATAGCGGTCGAGGAACGGCTCAATGTGCAGCAGGGCCGCGGCGCGCTCGACCTGCCGCTTCACCTCGGCCTCCGGGCGCTTCTGCATGCGCAGCCCGAAGGCCACGTTCTCGAACACCGTCATATGGGGAAAGACGGCGTAGTTCTGGAACACCATGGCGAGCCCGCGCTCGCGCGGGGGCAGGTGCCCCACGTCGCGCCCGCCGATCACCACTCGGCCGGAGGTCTGCGTCTCCAGCCCGGCGATGATGCGCAAAAGCGTGGTCTTCCCGCACCCGGACGGGCCGAGCAGGGCCACGAACTCGCCGTCCCGGACATCCAGCGAGACATCCTGAAGCGCGCGGTAGGTGCCGAAGGACTTTGCAACCCGGTCGATGACGATGTCAGCCATGGGGCAACCCCGATCACTTGCTGGCGATGCCCCATACCGCGAACAGGTAGCGCCTGACCGCGAATATGAAGAGCACGGAGGGGACGATGAGGAGGAACCCGCCTGCGAACCGGTAATGCAGCGGGCTTTCGGACAGGACGGTGAGGAGATACGCGGTGAGCGTGCGTTCGCGCACGGTCAGGACCGAAGCCGCGAACACCTCGTTCCAGGAGATCACGAAGGCGAAGATCGCCGTCGCCGCCAAGCCCGGCAGGGCCAGCGGCAGCACGACCTTGCGGAAGGCCTGAAACCGGGTGCAGCCGAAGACCCAGGCCGCCTCCTCGTACTCGCGCGGAATGCCCATGAACAGGCTTTGCGTGACCAGGGCCGCAAACGGCAGGGCCAGCACCGTATGCACGAGCGAAACGCCCAGGGGCGTGTCGTACAGGCCGATCCGGATGAACGAGACGGTCAGCGGCAGGGCCAGGATCGCCAGCGGGAAGGCCCGCGTGAGAAGCACCAGCAGCCGGTAGGCGTTCTGGCCCTTGAAGGCGAAACGGGCGAGCGCGTAACCCGCGGGGGCCCCCAGCGCGATGGAAAAGGCGACCGTCAGCCCGGCGGCGATGAGCGAATTCACGAAGGCGTTGAACACCCCCTCGATCCGCAGGAACGTCATCATCGGCGCCAACGAGATCTCGGTGGGCCAGATCGTCTTCGGCCACTTGAAGACGGCCATCCGTCCCCCGAAGGCGCCGAGTGCGACCAGGTAGATCGGCACCAGGATCCAGGCGAGCAGCGCCACGATGCCGGTCCAGAACAGAATGCGGCGTGCGGACGGCACGGTGCCGGGGGCGGCGCCGGATTCCGTGGTTGCGGTTGGAGCGGAGGTGGAGACGGTCATGGCAGCCGCTCCGGATCCACCCGCAGCACCCGCAGGTACACCGCCGTCGCCGCCAGCGAGATCACCATGATGAGGACGGCATAGGCCGCGGCCACGCCATAGTTCTGGTTCTCGTTCTGCCAGACATAGGCTTCGCCGACGAGCACCGGGAAATTACGCCCTCCGAGGGCGTAGACCACGGCGAACACCTCGAATGCCAGGACCGTCCGCAGGATCAGGGCCGATTGCAGGCTGGGCTTCAGCAGCGGCAGCGTGATCCTGCGGAACCGCGTCCAGGGCTTGGCACCGAACACCTCGGCGGCCTCCCCGAACTCCTTGGGAATGAGTTGGAGGCCCGCCACCAGGATGACCAGGACGATGGCCGTGGCCCGCCACACCTCGGCGAGCACGATGCCCACAAACAGCGTGAACGGCGTCTCCTGGGACAGCCAGCCGAGCTGGCCCGTGATCACGCCCAGCCCGTAAAGCGCCGAGTTGAGGTAGCCGGAGTTCTGCAGGATGGCGAGCCAGACGAGACCGGCCGCCAGATCCGAGACGCCCAGCGGGATGATCCAGACCCACAGGACCAGGTCCCGCGACCGGCCGCCGAGCTTCCCGACCATGGTCGCCATGCCCAGCGCCAGCGCGATCTGCAACGGCACGACGACAAGCGTCAGGAGGAAGGTGTTGCGGACCGCGAGCCCGAAGTTCAGGTCACCAACCATCCGCTGGTAGTTGGCCAGCGATGGCGGGCCTTCGGATGCGACCGACAGCCAGATCGTCTGGACCAACGGCACGATGAACAGCGCGCCGAGGAAGAGGATCGACGGCGCAATGAGGGCATAGGGAATCCAGGATGCGCGCGAGTTCATGGACCGCTCCGCAGGAAGCCGGAAGGCGCCGGGCGCCTCCGGCGGGCACGACCCGCCCGCCGGATGGCCGGACCCGTGCTAAAGGACCGGGCAGGCGCCCTGGCTCGGCTTGTCCGGCGTCCAGCACGGCGCGCCGGTCTGCTTCATGAGCGCGTCCAGCGTCTTGGCCTGATCCTCGAGCACGGCCTTGACCGGCTCGTTGCGCAGGACGATCCGCTGGAAGGTGTCCATGTAGACCTTGTTGAACTCGCCGCCCTTGTCGGCCAACCCGACGGGCAACAGCGACACAAGCGCGTCGCTGGCGTTCTGGGTGGCCGCCACCGCCCCCGCCAGAAGCTTGACGCCCGGCGTCAGATTGGGGGGCAACTCCGCCTTGACCACCGGGAAGAACCCGACCTCCGCGGCCGTGGTCAACTGTGTTTGCGGCTTAGTCAGATGTTCGATGACCGCCGCGGCCCCGTTCCGGTTCGGCCCATCCTTGACGATGGACAGGCCGGCGATCACCGGCATATAGCCGCGCCCCTTGGGGCCGGCAGGTGCGGGGAAGGCGACGAACTGGTCCGGCTGGGCCGCCAGCGCATCCTTGACCCGGGCCACATGGTCCCAGGCGATCCACACGTCGCCGCCCAGCAGCGGCTCCTGCATGAAGTTGTAGCTGGTGGAGTTGGGATTGGTGACCGCCCACAGCTCCTTCAGCGCCGTCCAGGCGGCTTCGGCGTCGGCCGACTTGAAGGTCGACACCACGCCGCCCGTGAAGGACGGGTAGAAATAGCCCTGGAAGAAACGCGGCATCAGGCCGGTCGGGCCAGCCGGGAAGCCGAGCCGCCGCTGGCCGGTGCGCTCGGCGATGGTTTTGGCCCACTGCTGCAACTGCGCATAGGTCAGGGTGTTCAGGTCCGCCCCCTGGGGCAGGTACTGCAATGCCTGCTTGTTGGCGACCATGATGTAGGTCGCCTGCATCCACGGGATGTACTGCTGCTTGTCGGTGCCGAGCTTGCCCAGCTCCATCAGGTTCGCCGGGATGCCACGGTCCGCAAGCTTCGCGGCCAGATCATCGATCGGCTCCACGGCGCCCATGGGCACCAGCGGCTGCAACTCACCGTGCAACGCGCCCACCAGGCTGACGGTGCGCCGGCCGGCCTGGCTTTCCGCCCGCATCCGCACGGCGAAGGGCGATGGTTCGTCGGTGATGTAGGTGACCTTGCCGGGTGCCCCTTTGAGGATCACCTCGCGTACCTTGGTCGCCTCCTCGATGGGGCGCAGTTGGGTGGATAGGAAAACGGTGTCCTGTGCCTTTGCGGCCGACATCCCGCCGGCGGCGGCCGCCGCCAAGACGACCACGGCGAGTTTTCTCAGGCGTGTCATGTCCATTCCCTCCCTTGTTTTCTTTACTTTGTTGATCCGCTGAGATCGTCCGGACGGAACGACCCCGGTCAGACCGGCGGACCTTGAACGGCTCGCTGCCTCGAAGCACCCGGCATACACGTTAATTATGTGTTTTGCATCAGCAAGACCGGAGATTGCCTCAACCGGTCGTGCGCGACCGGTGGGTTCAAGACGGCGTTCACCGGGAGCCGTTGCCTCACGTCGGGACAGGATCCGTCGGCCATCGCAGGCGCCGATGGCCGAACATGCCCCCGCGCCGCTGCCGCGACGTCGATATGGCCATCGAGGGTGGGCAGGGCCGTGGTGGTCGACAAGCCCTGTGGTTTGAGCCGCGTCTGCAGGTTCGTCCAGGCCCGGGGGTGTTGCCGATCACGCAACGTCGTCCGAGACGTTTCCGGACGTCAACACGGTCAAAAGGCGGACAGCCCCGTCGGGTGGTTGCCCCGTTGGATTGTTGATGGCGCCTCAGCGCTCCGGCCCCTTGCCTCCGCTGTCGTTTCCACCACCGCCATTATTGCCGCCGCTCTCGGCGGCACCGCCCTTGCCGCCCTTGCCACCTCCAGCGGCGCCACCCCCGGCGGCACCCCCAGTGCCACCACCCTTGTCGCCGCCTTTACCGCCCTTGTCGCTCCCGCCGCCTTTGCCACCCGAGCCACCGCCCGACGCGGCACCGCCGCCGCTTGCACCGCCCCCTGCGGACGCAGCCCCAACCGCACCGGCATCACCCTTTCCGCCACCCTTGCCCCCGGTACCGCCACCGCCGGTACCCGCACTGGCCCCGCCTGCCGAAGAACCGCCACCCGAACCGGCACCACCGCCGCCCTTACCGCCGCCGGATGCGCCGCCCCCCCCTCCCGCGGAGGCTCCACCGCCTGCCCCGCCAGCGGTTCCACTGGCCCCGCCCCCGGCCGCCGCTCCACCACCCGAGCCGGCACCACCTGCCGAACCGGCGCCCGCCGCGCCGCCTCCTGCGGCACCGCCTGCCGATCCGCCATTGGTCGAGCCACCACCTGCGGCACCGCCGCCTGCCGCACCCCCGGACCCACCACTCCCGGCCCCTGCGCCACCTCCAGGCCCGCCACCTTTGCCACCGGAACCACCAAGGTCGGCAGTGCCGGCCGTACCCCCACCGCGGTCGCTGCCGCCTTTGCCACCGCCCGCATTGCCGGCACCGCCCCCGCCGGCATTGCCAGCGGACCCCTGACCACCGGCACTGCCTGGGCCTGCGCCCCCGCCGCCCGATGCCATGCCCCCGGCGTTGCCGCCCACCGAACCACCGGCATTCCCCCCGCCGACCCCGGCGGCGGCGCCCGCGCCCGCCGAACCGCCGCCACCGGAGTTCCCGCCGGCCCCGGCGCCGCCCGCGCCGGCAGTGCCGCCGGCGGCACTGCTCGAGCCACCCTCCTGGCCGCCCTTGCCACCGGAGCTGGCCGAGCCGGCACTGCCACCGCCCGACGCCATGCCGGATGCGCCGCCGCCGGCTCCGGCCGTCCCGCTGTTGCCACCGCCGGAGCCCACACCCGAGCCCCCGCCGGAGCCCGTTGCACCCGCACTCCCACCGCCCGATGCCGTGCCACCCGCACCGCCACCGGAGCCCGCACCGGAACCCATTGCGCCTGCGCCCCCGCCGGCGGATGCCATGCCGCCTGTGCTGGCGCCCGCCGAACCGCCGGCCGAACCGCCGCCTCCAAGGCTTCCACCTCCACCGGCATTGCCACCGGAACCCTGACCGCTGGCGCCCCCCCCAGGGCCTGGACCAGCCCCCCCGCCGCCCGACGCCATGCCGCCAGGGTTGCCACCCGCCGTGCCACCGCTCCCACCGACCCCGGCGCCGCCCGCGCCCGCCGAACCGCCGCCACCGGAGTTCCCACCGGTCCCGGCCCCGCCCGCGCCGCCCTTGCCACCGGAGCTGCCACCGGAGCTGGCCGAGCCGGCACTGCCACCGCCCGACGCCATGCCGGATGCGCCGCCGCCAGCTCCGGCCGCCCCGCTGTTGCCGCCGGAACCCGTTGCGCCTGCACCGCCGCCGGCGGATGCATTTGCCCCTCCTCCGGACGACCCTATGCCGCCTGCCGACGGGCCGCTGTTTCCGCCACCCTGGTTACCTTGGCCACTCAGTCCGCCTGCGGCGCTGCCGCTCGCCGATGGGCCGCCATGACCAACGCCGATGGCTGCACCGCCCGCTGCACCGGCCCCCCCACCGATCGTCGCCCCGGTGCCGGCTCCCGTGCCGCTCGCGCTCGTTCCCGTGTCACCGGCCCCACCCTTTGCGCCGCTGGCCGTACCGCCTTTTCCAGCCCCGGTCCCGCCGCCCGCGGCTGCTCCTGCCGTGCCTCCGGCCCCGGCCGCCGCACCGCCAGAAGTTCCACCGCCCGAAGCGGCGCCGCCGCCCGTGGCCGAGGCGTTCGCGCCCGCACCGGCTCCCGTGGAGCCGCCCGTGGCCCCACTGGACGTTCCGACGTTCCCGCCGGCATTGCCGCCGCCGCCCGAAGCGGCAGCGGAAGCCGAGGGGCCGCCCGTTCCGGTTCCGGCGCCAACCGAGGCCGCACCGTCGCCTTTGGCGCCCGGTCCACTGGTCGCCTTGCCGCCCGTGGCCTCCGCACCAGCCGTCCCCTGGAAGGCACTGCCACCGCCGCTTGCCGGCGCACTCGCCGGAACGGCCGCGGGAGACGCCGCCGGCCCGGTCGTGACACCGGTGCCGCCCGGTGCGGCAGTCGGGGCCGTCGATGCTCCCAATGCCGGCGCGTTGACCGTGGGCGGACTCGCCGTCACGGGTGGGCCCGGGGTTGCGGGAACGCTTGGCGCCGCCGGCAGCCCCAGGGTGCTGAGGACACCCAGCATCGAGCCGGGCAGGAAGACACCCGTTCGCGGACGATCCATCTCGACGGATCCCTTGTCCCGGGACGAAGTGTCCGTGGGCGGGGATTGCGCCTGCTGGGGTTCCGGCATCCTCGGGGATATCGTCAACGTCGGCCGTGCGGGTGCCGGGCCGCCCCCCCTGGATCCGGACGAGAATTCCGCGGACGCCGCCTCGGAATCGTACACGGCACCCGGGACAGCCAGTTCCCTCATGATCTCGTCGAGGGTCAACGTCCGGCCAGTGCCGTTCTTCAACTCGACAGTCCGGGAATTGGGCCCTTGAGGAGCCGGCTGGGTCAGGATGAACCTCCTGACCGACTGTGAGACCTCGACGCTTGCCGTCTCACTCAGGTCTGAGCGGTTCACAAGTGTCGATACTTGCTGCCCCCCCGCCAATGACGGAAGCACAAGGCCCCCGGCAAAAGACACGCTGACGAGCAGATTCAGGCGGGTGCGCATGGCGGAACCTTCCAGCTTTCAAGACAGGCTTCCGTGCAGTTGCCCGCCGCTTCTTCGAAAGGCCGAAGCTTCAAAGACTTCATTCCGCAGGGGTGGAACGAACCCCGTCCAAGGCGGAGACCATCCAAGCGGCGATTGTTTCGGAACGCGATGGCACCCAACCGGAACCCAAGGGCTTTGCGCTTGCGGTCTTTATCAATCAGAGACGACCGATATGCCGACGCCGCTTGGTCCGTTCAACCTGCAGACAAAGACAAGCCTGCGCACTACCACGAGTGCGCCACTGTAAAACTTTTTATTTTGCGATTATTTACAGTCACCAGACGAATATAAAATACATTCGTAAATTTTGATAACCTATCACCTACCAAGACCCGTGCACCCGGTCAATCCTGCAGCAGACCTCACGCGGCAAGTTGGTGCTTAACGACCTTGTACACGCGTTTGGGGAGGATGCGCTTCAAATCCTTGATGCGCTTGAACGGGCGCTTCGCGATGATCTTCTTCGCCCGCTTCTTGCCGATCTTGCGCAACGTCATCAAAGCGTCGGGCGGTGCGGTGTTGAGATTGTCCAGGGTTTTGACCGCCGCAATGACGGCACCGGCCGTCCCGATCGCACGGTCAAACGCATGGTCAAGCCCACTTTCCCCGGCATTGCCCATGGCGGCCGGCGGACCGGCATGCGGATCACCGGGCGGAACATGCCCTTCCCGGCCCTGGCGTTCCGGGCAATCGCCACGGTGGACATGCGTGCCTTGCTGGTCATCACGCTGGAATTCCACCCGGTCCGGTTGCGCAGGCGCCCCATCGAAACCACCCGCATTGCCGTTCGGGACATCGTCCGCGGGATGGGATCGGGACTGTCGACGTTGCTGGACCGCACCGTACACGGTGGAAGCGATACCGATCGTGACCGCCGCGGCATCCAGCGCCGCCTTCAGAGTGATCGGGCTTTTCTTCGCCTTTTGGGCCTTTTCGCCATGGCTGTTTCTATGGGTTCCGCCCCCATCCTCGCCCCTGGAAGCCGGCCGCGGCACCGACCGGCGATGGCCAAAACCCAACGACCTGCAACGTGTGGGGTTCCATGGCGCCGGCCGGAGCGGCCGGGCGGTACCCATCATGGGCCGGCTGTTACCCTTGGCCCCAGGTTTCCCCGTAGGCCATGGTCGTGGATCATAGTGATCCGGCAGGCGTTCACAGCTTGTCGCCCCAGCCGAGGCGGTCCCCGCCGAAACGTAGCGGAGAATGAAAGTGAGTGCCGCAGGCCAAACCAAGCCCATGCGCAACTGGGCGGCTGTGGTTGTAGAGGACGATCCCCTCATACGGGTCATCGCGGTCGAGATGTTGGACGACCTCGGGGTTCGGGCCTACGAGGCCGGCAACGGAGCCCAAGCCCTCGAGATTGTGGCGGAGTGCCCCGAAGTGCGCCTCGTCTTCTCGGATGTGAGGATGCCCGGGCTGAACGGCGCCGATCTCGCCCGCGAATTGGCGGAACGCCATCCGGATGTGCACGTCGCCCTGACGTCCGGCTACTCGGACAAGGTGTCCGCGGCCGGCATGTCCTACATCCAGAAGCCATGGGGACGGCGTGATCTCGCCGCGCTCGTGGACATCGTCGACGGCCTGATGGGACCGGCAAGGCTGGCCGGCTGAGCGGGAACGAACCACCACCCGACGTGACATCCATCGACCGGACGGGTTGATAGGGATCTCATGTGACCGGAACCGCGCGATGATGGCGACGAACCCGATCCCGCTGGACGAGCTGCCAATTCCGGGTGTGGATCCGCATCCGCCCCTGCGGCTGGAGGATGTGCCGCCGCCCGCGCCGGACCTGCCGCCGCCCGGGCCGCAAGCGGGATGCATACCGGATCCACTTTCGGCACCGGACCTGCCCAACCCGCCCGTGGCGGCGGGCGGCCGGATCCGGCCGCCCCATCCCTGATTGAACCGCCCTTGCCTTAGTCGCTCTTAGTCGCTGCGGCCCGGCTTCTCGGACACCTCGGACAAGGCCGCGCCCGCCTCGTCCATCGCTTGGTCCCGAACCGCCAGATCGCCCAGCGAGACGACGCCCACCAGACGCTTGTCCCGGTTCACCACGGGGAAGCGGCGGATTTGCAGGTCGCCCATGTTCTGCGCCACCTCTTCGGTGGTCTGGTCCTCGAACACGTACTTCACGCCTTCCGACATGACCTCGCGGACCTTGGTGTTCGGGCCCTTGCCTTCGGCCAGCGCGCGGATCGTCAGGTCGCGGTCGGTGATCATGCCCACCAGCCGGTCGTTCTCGCTGACCGGCAGGGCGCCTGTGTCCGCTTCCCGCATCATCCGCGCGGCCTGCTGGAGCGTATCGTCGGGCGACGCGAGCTTCACGTCACGGCTCATGATCTCGCTGATCTTCATCTGATCCTCCGTTGTCCGGAACCCATCCAACAGCCGTACCCGGCGCACGTTTCGCCGGGCACGGCGCTGGCATCCGGTCGTCCCGTGGAAAAGCGCGGGGCGGGCGGCAACCGGTCATCCGTGCGGCTGTTGGGCGGGTCGTCCCAAAACCTTCGGGACCGGAAACCCCTTTGCACCGGAGACAGGGATCGGAGACGACGATGGATAGGGTGGCCGTCTTTTCCAGCACGCTCCAGGAAACCGACCAGTGGCTCCATGCGGTCATGGACGAGCTGGGGACGGACAACATCAACACCGCCTATACGGCCCTACGGTCCGTCCTGCATGAGGTGCGCGACCGCATCCCCGCCGACGCGGCGGTGCATGTGGGGACGCAACTGCCCATGCTGATCCGGGGTCTGTATTACGAAGGATGGAAGCCCTCGAAGCCCCCCACCCAGGAACGCACACTGGCGAAGTTCCTGGACGGCGTGCGCAACCACGCCCGCGGGCACGACGAACTCGACCCGGAAAAGGCCTGCCGGGCCGTGTTCGGAGTCCTATCGAGCCGGATCGCGCCCGGCGAGGCCGTACAGGCGCGGCAACTGCTCCCGGCCGAGATCCTGCCCCTTTGGCCGGCGCCGGGCAGCGGCCTGGGCCAAGCGGCGGACGCCATGCGGCGGGCCGAGGGCACCCCGTCGGGCGAGGCCCCCCCGGAGGCAATCCCGCAGCCGATCGGGACCGGGCAGGCCCGTTGAAGCGGTGCGGTGCCGGTCCTCAACAGTCCGGCACCGTCGTCCCGCCCCTTTCACCGACCTATCCGGCCACCGCGGTCAGGACGATGGCCGCATGTCCGGGCAGGTGCCATCCCTTCTCCGTCTCGACCGGCGGCGTTCCGCCGCCACCGTAGGCCGGGCTCTCACTCGACCAGAGCAGCCGCCAACCCCGCCCCTCGGGCGGTGCCAGCAGCGGTTCGGGGAAGCTGGCGCGGCTGAGGTCGCAGCCGAAATTCACCAGGAGCAGGCGGTCGTCGCCGTTCCCGCCGAAGAAGCGCAGGACGAAGGCTTCCGGTCCGAGCACGGCCCCGTCCAGCGCCCCCCGCTCCTGCCGTGCGAAGACGGGATCCTGCCTGCGCAGCCGCAACAGATCCCGGTGAAGCGCGACGGCCGCCTTGTTCCGCTCGAACTCGGTCCAATCCAGCCGGCACGCCGCGAACGTCGCCGGATCCTCCGGGGCGTCGAGGCGGTTCGCCATCGCCTCGTCCGCGATGCTCGGGAATTGACAGACAAACGCCTTCCGGCCCTGCCGGACCAGCTTCGCCAGTTCCGGCTTGTGGTCCGCGAAATACAGGAACGGCGTCGAAGCCCAGAACTCCTGCCCCTGGAACAGCATCGGCGTGCCGGGCATCAACAGGATCAACGCCGTCATGGCCCGCGCACGGCCGGGATCGGTGAGCTGGTGGAAGCGCAGGCCGCGCCCGGAGTTGGCGATCTGGTCGTGGTTTTGGACGAAGGTCACGAATGCCGGAGGGGCCAGATCGAACCCCGGCATGCCCCGCCGCTTGCCCTGGTGGGCGTAGAACTGCCCCTGGAACAGGAACCCGTGTTTGGCGGCCGAGACGAATTCCTGCGGGCTGCCCTGGTGGTCCTCGTAATAGGCCTCGTTGCGGCCGGTCAGGGCCACCATGGCCGAGTGGTGAAGGTCGTCGTTCCACAGGGCGTCCAGACCGTACCCGCCCGCCTGCGGCGGGCGCACCAGACTCGTGTGCTGCGGCTCGTTCTCGCCGATCAGGACGATGCCGCGCCCGGCGGCAGCCCGGCGGGCCGCGCGGACAATGGCGGCAACGACGTGCTCCTCCGAGGCGTCGAACATGCTCTGGGTCGCATCGAGCCGAAGGCCGTCGAAGTGGAACTCGTCGATCCAGTAGGCGGCGTTCGAAACGAAGAACTCCCGCACCCCGGCAGCATTGGGACCGTCGAAGTTGATGGCCTCGCCCCACTCGTTGTCGTACCGGTCGGTGAAGTAGTCCTTGGCGAAACAGGCCAGGTAGTTCCCGTCGGGCCCCAGGTGGTTGTAGATCACGTCCAGGACGACCCCGATGCCGAGCGCGTGCGCCGCGTCAATGAAGGCGCGCAGATCGTCGGGTGTCCCGTACAGCCGGGTCGGGGCGAACAGATTGACCCCGTCGTAGCCCCATCCGAACCGACCCGGAAAGTCGTTGACCGGCATCATCTCGATCAAGGTGACGCCGATCTCCTTCAGCAATGGCAGCTTTCCGGCGGCCGCCGCCCAGGTGCCCTCCGGCGTGAAGGTGCCGACGTGCATCTCGTAGGCGACCTGCCCCTTCCGCTCCACCCCCTTCCAGGCCTTGTCGCCCCACCGGTAGGCGGAGGGATCGACGACCTGCGACGGGCCGTGCGGGCCGTCCGGCTGGTACCGGGACGCGGGATCGGGGTAGAGCGTCGCATCCTGGTCGAGCCGGAACCGGTAGCGCGCCCCCGCGCCGACATGCACCAAACCGGAGAAGTAGCCGTCGCCCTCGGACGCAAGCGGATGCTCCCCACCGCCCTCGACCACCACGGCCACGGTTTCGCGCGAGGGCGCCCAGACACGGAAGGAAACCCCGTCCCCCACGATTTCCGCGCCAACGGGATAGCGCCGCGCCACGATGCCTGGCCGGCGCAACCGGTTCGCCTCGATGTGCACGATCGACACCTCCATCCGCCAGCACGGACAGAACCCCGTGCACCATGGCGGGTTCCGGTGACCAACACGTGCCACCCGGGAACCAAATCCCCGCTTTGGAATTCGCCAGGAGTTGCCCCGCTCGGGGCACCCTCTCTTCGGGAAGCGGAGCGGCCCCCATGCCAGAGACCACGTGGTGGAAGCACGGCATCATCTACCAGATCTATCCCCGGTCGTTTCAGGACACGAACGGTGACGGGATCGGGGATCTGAACGGCATCCGCCGGCGGCTCGACCACCTCGCCTGGCTTGGGGTCGACGCGATCTGGATCTCGCCGATCTTCACTTCGCCGATGGCCGACTTCGGCTACGACGTGGCCGACTACTGCGGCATCGACCCGATTTTCGGCACGCTGGAGGATTTCGACAGGCTGGTCGCGGACACCCACGCCCGCGGCCTGAAGCTCATCCTCGACTTCGTCCCGAACCACACCTCGGACCGGCACCCGTGGTTCCGGGAAAGCCGGTCTTCCCGCAGCAATCCCAAGCGGGACTGGTACATCTGGCGCGATCCCGGCCCGGACGGCGGGCCGCCCAACAACTGGATGAGCAATTTCGGCGGCCCGGCCTGGGAGTGGGACGAGGCGACGGGCCAGTACTATTACCACGCCTTCCTGAGGGAGCAGCCGGACCTGAACTGGCGCAACCCCGAGGTGCGGGCGGCCATGTACGACGTGCTGCGCTTCTGGCTCGACCGCGGGGTGGACGGCTTCCGCGTGGACGTGATCTGGCACCTGATCAAGGATGCGCAGTTCCGCGACAATCCACCCAACCCCGGTTATCAATCCAGCCAGGCCGACATCAACCGCTTCCTCCAGGTCCATTCCGCCGACCAGCCGGAAGTGCACGAGGTCGTCGCCGACATGCGCAAGGTCCTGGAGGAGTACGAGGACCGCGTGTTGATCGGGGAGATCTACCTGCCGTTGGAGCGCTTGGTCGCCTACTACGGCGCCGACCTTTCCGGCGCACACCTACCCTTCAACTTCCAGCTCATCCACACGGCCTGGAACGCGCGCGAGATCGCCCAACTCATCAAGGAGTACGAGGGGGTACTGCCGGGGGGAGGCTGGCCCAACTGGGTGCTCGGAAACCACGACCAACCCCGCATCGGCGCACGGGTGGGACCGGCGCAGGCCAGGGTGGCCGCGATGCTGCTCCTGACGCTGCGAGGCACGCCGACGCTCTACTACGGCGACGAGATCGGCATCGGACGGGTCGAAATCCCCGCCGACGCGGTCCAGGACCCTTGGGAGAAGAACGAACCGGGGCTGGGCCTGGGACGCGACCCGGAGCGTACGCCCATGCACTGGGACGGATCCCCGAACGCCGGCTTCACCAGCGGGCGTCCCTGGCTTCCGGTGGACCAAACCTACACGTCGTGCAATGTCGAGGCCCTGTCGAAGGACCCCACGTCGATCCTGACGCTCTACCGGCGCCTGATCGAATTCCGGGGCCGGCATCCGGCGCTGAGCATCGGCCGTTACGGGGCCCTGGCCACGCTGGAAGGCGACGTCCTGGCCTACGAGCGGCAGAACGAAACGGAGCGGCTGGTCGTCGTCCTGAACCTCGGCCATCAGCCCCGGACCGTCCCCTTGGTCACCAGCGGAGGGGCCGACGGCGGGGGACGGATGCTGCTGTCCACCCATCTCGACCGCGAGGGGGAAAAGGTTGACGCCCAAATCCAGCTCAGGCCCGACGAGGGGGTGATCATCGCCCTGTAAGACCACCGAGCGGAGGTTCCGGCCTTCGCTCGGCGGTAGGGTGCGCGGACCGTTCGATCCGCGGGTCCAAGGGGCCGGGCTGTCACGCCACCTGCAGGCCGGCTGTCGTGCCCACCGCCTGGCGGAGCGCGACGGCGTTGTCGACGGCATGGCCGCCCATGTCGTTGTCGAAGTAGCAGAAGACATCCAGCCCGGCGGTGTCCCAACGCCGGATGCGCTCGGCCCAGTCCTCGATGAACGCCGGCCCGTAGGGATCGGCATAGGGCGTGCCGGGGCCGTGGAAGCGCAGGTAGACGAGCTTCGCCGTCACCACGTCGGGCGCCAGGAAGCCGCCGATGTCGTAGATGACATGGGCCGCACCATGGGCTTCGAGCAGGCGGAAGATCGGGTCGGTCAGCCAGCTCCGGTCCCGGAACTCGAAGGCGTAGGCGGTCCCGCGCGGCAGCCCGTCCAGGAAGGCCGCCAGACGGTCCGGGTTGGCGCCGAACCGGTCCGGCATCTGGAACAGCACCGGCCCCAGCGCCGTATCCAGGGGGCGCACGGTCTCGGCAAACTCCGCCCCCTTGGACGGGTCGTTGAGCTTGGTCCGGTGGGTGACGAAGCGGTGCGCCTTCACCGCGAACAGGAACCCGGGACCGGCCGCCGCCCGCCAGGCCTGGACGTTTTCGGGCCGCGGCCAACGGTAGTGGGTGTTGTTGATCTCCACGGTGTCGAAGAGGCGCATGTAGTCGGCCAGGCCGGTGATGCGCACGCCCCCCGCGAACGTGCGGCCCGTCCAATGCGGATACTGCCAGCCCGACGTCCCGATCCGAATGCCCATGCCTGTCCTATTTGCCGCCCGGACGGCAAACCCGCGGTGGCGCGGCCGGTTCCGGGCAACCGGAGCCGGCACATAAGAGCGCTTTCCCTCCGGTCCGGTTCCGGCCTCAAATCCGTGTCCGGATGATGCCGGACCTGTTTCGGGGGTGCGCATGAACACTCGATTGGCCGCGGCCGTCGGTCCCGATACCGCCCTTCCCCACGACGGAACCGCGGGCGCCTTGGCCGGCCGTGTCTGGCGCCCCGATGCCGGGGGGCCGTCCGTCGTCTCGATCCGCGCGGACGGCGTCTTCGACATCTCCGCGTCGTTCCCGACCATGCGGGACCTCTGCGAAGCCGGGGACCCGGCCGCGGCCGTCCGTACCGCGGCCGGCGAACGGATCGGCGATCTGGCCGGGATCCTGGCGAACACGCCGGCGGACCGCCGGTCCGCATCCCAGCCCTGGTTCCTGGCTCCGATCGACCTTCAGGCGGTCAAGGCGGCCGGGGTGACGTTCCCGGTGTCCCTGCTGGAACGGGTGATCGAGGAGCGTGCCCACGGGGATTTGAACGCGGCGGCGGCGATCCGGGATGAAATCCGGGCGCTGGTGGGGGACGACCTGCACAAGCTGAAGCCCGGCAGCGCGCAAGCCATGCGCCTGAAGGAGGTGCTGATCGCGCAGGGCGCCTGGAGCCAGTACCTGGAAGTCGGCATCGGCCCCGACGCCGAGATCTTCACCAAGGCGCAGCCCATGTCGTCCGTCGGCACCGGCATGGATGCGGGCCTGCACCCGGCCTCCACCTGGAACAACCCGGAGCCCGAGGTGGTGCTGGTGGTGGCCGCGTCCGGCCGGATCGTCGGCGCCACGCTGGGAAACGATGTGAACCTCCGCGACGTCGAGGGCCGGTCCGCGCTCCTTCTCTCGAAGGCCAAGGACAACAACGCCTCGTGCGCCATCGGGCCGTTCGTCCGGTTCTTCGACGCCACGTTCACGCTGGACGATGTCCGCCGCACGACGGTGACGCTCCGGGTCGAGGGACCCGACGGCTTCACCCTGTCCGGCACCTCCTCCATCGAGCGGATCAGCCGGGATCCCGCCGACCTCGTCGCGCAGACGATCGGACCGAACCACCAGTACCCCGACGGCCTCGTGCTGTTCCTCGGCACCATGTTCGCGCCGGTCGAGGACCGCGATGCGCCAGGCAAGGGGTTCACGCACAAGATCGGCGACGTGGTCACCATCTCGGCGCCGAAGCTCGGCACGCTCGCCAACCGCATGCGCCTTGCCCAGGACTGCCCGCCCTGGGACTTCGGCGCGGGCCATCTGATGCGCAACCTCGCCCGGCGCGGCCTGATCTGATCCGGTCAGCCCAGGGCCGTTCGGGCCACCTTGGCGGCGGCCTCGACCAGGTCCCAGCGCCGCTCGCGCAGGGCGTCCGCCGGAGCGAGCCAGCTTCCGCCGACGGCGAACACGTTGGGAAGGTCGCGATAGGCGGCCAGATTGTCCGCCGTCACGCCCCCCGTCGGGCAGAAGCGCAGGTCGGGCAGGATGGCGCCGAGCGCCGACAGCATGCCGGGACCGCCTGCCACATTGGCGGGAAACAGCTTCAGTTCACGGTGCCCGGCCGCGCGCGCCGCCAGCGCTTCGGACGCGGTGGCGACACCGGGCAGCCAGGGCAGACCGGTGCCCGCGGCCGCCGTATCCAGCGCCGGCGTGAAGCCGGGACTGACCAGGAACCGGGCCCCGGCGTCCCGCGCCCGGGCGAACTGGTCGGGTTCCACGCACGTGCCGATGCCCAGCACCACGCCCGGCACGTGCCGGGCGATGGCTTCGGCCGCCGCGAACGCCGCATCGGTGCGCAAGGTGATCTCGATGGCCTTCACCCCTCCGGCCAGCAGGGCTTCGGCCAAGGGCACCGCGTCCTCGGCCCGGGCCAGGGTGACGACCGGGATCACGGATTTCGGCGGCAGAAGGTCCGAAGTGCGCGGGCGGTGCATGGGATACCTCGTGCGGGCATGGGTCGGCGGTGGACAGGGGAACGGCGGCGGTTGCACCCTCGTTTGCACCGGCCGGATTGGCGGCGGAACCGGGAGCGGGAGGGGCCATGACGGGAACCCTGGGGCACGGCGGGCGGATGCTTGCGATCGGCGAATGCATGATCGAACTGGCGCGCCGGCCGGATGGTCTGATGGCGGCGGGTTTCGGTGGGGACACGCTGAACACGGCCGTCTATTTGGCCCGCCTCGGCGTTGCCGTCGATTACGGCACGGCGCTGGGCGACGGGGACCCGTTCAGCGGTGGCATGCTCGTGGCCTGGGCGGCCGAAGGGGTGGGCACGGAACGGGTGGTCCGGGTTCCCGGCCGCCTTCCCGGCCTCTACGCCATCGAGACCGACGACGCGGGCGAGCGGCGCTTCTTCTACTGGCGCGACCGGGCCCCGATCCGCGACCTGTTCGCCCGGTCCGAAGGAGCCCGCCTGCTGGACGGATTGCCCGGCTACGCCATGGTGTACCTGTCCGGCATCACGCTGGCCGTGATCGGTGCCGCGGGGCGGACGGCCCTTTGGCCCGCGCTCGACAAGGCGCGGGCGGCGGGCACCCGCATCGCCTTCGACAGCAATTTCCGGCCGGCGCTCTGGCCCGACCTGGACGAGGCGCGCGAGGCCTACAGCCAAGCCCTTGCGCGGACCGACCTCGCCTTTCCGGGGATGGCCGACGAGCGCGCGGTCTTCGGGGATGCCGACGCGGACGCCGTTGCCGCGCGCGTGACCGCGGCCGGCGTGGCGGAGGTGGTCATAAAGCTCGACCGCCCGGCCTGCCGGGTGCTGGCCGCCGGGCGGGACGAGGTGGTGGAGGCACCGCCGGTCGCCCAGGTGGTCGACACCACGGCGGCGGGCGACAGCTTCAGCGCCGCCTACATGGCCGCGCGCCTGGACGGCGCCGACCTGTCGGTGGCGGCACGCGCGGGCCACCGGCTGGCCGGTGTGGTCATCGGCCATCGCGGCGCCATCATTCCCAAGGCGGCGACACCGGCGCTGCCCGACCTGCTGCGCCCCTGAAGGCCGCGCAGACCGGGCGGGCCGCCCCGGTGTCCCGGAACGGCCCGGCCCCCGCATCACCGGGTCTGGCGGGCCTGTTCGAGCGCCGCCATCATGCGGTTCACCGTCTCCTCGCCGATGGTTTCGCCGTGGCGGGTGTAGACGTCCTTGGCCTGCTCGCGCATGCGGGTGCGCTCCTGCGGGGACAGTTCGTTGATCTGCATGCCCGCCTGACGCAGCCGCTGGAGCGCCTGCTGCTCCTGCTCGCGCGAGACCCGGCGTTGCTCGTCGCGGCCCTCGATGGCGCAGGTGCGCAGCACCTCCTGCTCCTGCGGGGAGTAGGTGTCGAAGATCCGCTTGGAGACCAGGACCATGAACGGCGTGTAGGCGTGGCGCGTCACCGACAGGTATTTCTGCACCTCGTAGAACTTCGAGGTGTCGATGGTGACGAACGGGTTCTCCTGGCCGTCGATGGCGCGGGTCTCCAGCGCGTTGAACACCTCGCCGAAGGCCATGGGCACGGCGTTGGCGCCCATGGCCTTGAAGGTGTCGAGGAAGACGTTGTTCTGCATGACCCGCATCTTCACGCCGTTGAAGTCCTCCCACTTGGTGATGGGTTTGCGCGAGTTGGTGGTGTTGCGGAACCCGTTCTCCCAATAGGCCAGGTTCACCAGGCCCAGCGGCTCCATCTTTTCCGACATGTACCGGCCGAACTCGCCGTCCAGGACGGTGTCGGCCTCCTTCTCGTCGGAGAACAGGAACGGCAGGTCGAACACCCCCAGCGCCGGTTGGATGCCGACCAGCGGCGAGGTGGAGGTGATCACCATTTCCAGCGTGCCGCTGCGCAGCGCCTGGGTGGCCTGGAGGTCGTTGCCCAGGGCGGCCCCCCAGAAGCCCTGGATGCGCATCTGGTTGTTGGTGCGTTGGGCGGCGCAGGCGGCCATCTTGGCCAAGCCGTTGCCCACCGGGTGGTCTTGGTTGACACCGTTCGAGACGCGGACGGTCCGCTGCTGGAACTGGGCCGACGCGGGCAGCGATGCCAGGAGCGCCAAGCCGGCCGCCGCGGTGGCGAGGATGGTGCGAAGCTTCATGGGACCTCCCTGGGATTGGTCGTCTTGTTGGTTCACACCTCCACCGGACGCGCCCTACCGCAGGAAATTCAGCGGAACGAGCACGATCTGGGGGAAGAGGATGAGCAGGAGCAGCACGAGCGACTGGGCGATCAGGAACGGCATGACGCCCGTGATCACCCGGCCCAGCGGCTCCTTCGCGATGCCGGCGACGATGTTCAGCACGATGCCGACCGGCGGGGTGATCAGGCCGATGGCGTTGTTCATGATGAACAGGACGCCGAAATAGACCGGATCGATGCCGGCCTGCCGCACCACCGGCATCAGCACGGGCGTCAGGATCAGCACCGTCGGGGTGAAGTCCAGCGCCGTGCCGACCACCAGCACGATCGCCATCAGCACGAACATCAGGAGCGTCTTGTTGTCCATGAACGGCGCCAGCATCTCCGCCACTTCCTGCGGGATGTTGGCGCTGGCGATCAGCCAGGCGGACACGAACGCCGCCGCCGCCAGGAACATGACCACCGCCGTGGTCTTCGCCGCGCTCAGGAACGCGTGGTAGATCAGGGCCGGCGTCAGTTCGCGGTAGATGAACAGACCCACGAGCAGGGCATAGACCGCCGCCACCACCGCCGCCTCGGTCGGGGTGAACACGCCGAACCGGATGCCGGCCAGGATGATGACGGGCATCAGAAGCGCCCAGAAGGCGTCCACCAGGGCACGCCCGCGTGCGCGCATGCCCTGCCGGGGCAGCACCTGGACCCGGTCCCGGCGCACCACGATCATCCAGGCGACGAGCAGCGACGCGGCCATCAGGATCCCGGGCACGATCCCGGCCAGGAACAGGCGCGAGATCGACACGTTGGCGGCCACGCCGAACAGGATGTAGCCGATGGACGGCGGGATCACCGGCGCGATGATCCCGCCCGCCGCGATCAGGCCGCAGCTCCGCGGAACGTTGTAGCCGGCGTTGCGCATCATGGGGATCAGGATCGAGGCGAGCGCGGCCGTGTCGGCGGCGGCAGACCCGGACAGGCTCGCCATGATGATGGCCGCCATCACCGTGACGATGCCCAGGCCGCCGCGGATGTGTCCGACCCAGGCCAGCGACATGTCGACGATCCGGCGCGACATGCCGCCCACCGTCATCAGCTCGCCGGCCAGCATGAAGAAAGGGATCGCCAGCAGCGGGAAGCTGTCGGCGCCCACGATCATGTTCTGGGCCACCACCTGGGCGTCGAAGCTGCCCTGGTAGAGCATGATGGCGACGGCGCAGACGATCAGCGCGAAGGCGATGGGCAGGCCGAACGCCATCGAGCCCAGCAGCGATCCCAGGAAGACGGCGACGGTCATTCCGTCAGCCTCCCCGACCGCGCCGCACGGGCGACCTCGGCGCTGCGCTCCTCGTCGCTCAGCCCCTCGCCCGGCAACGGGTCGCGCCGGCCCATGAACGTGCGGGCCAGCCGCGCCAGTGTCATCACCGCGATGGCCCCGCCGGTGAACAGCCCCACCCCGTTCACCCAGATCATGGGCATCTGCGTGACCGGGGAAACGGCACTGGCGCTGACGGCCGCCTGCACCCACGTGCCCCAGGCCAGAATGGCGCAGCAGGCGAGGATCAGAAGATCGCTGACCACCTCGCACACCACGCGGCCGGCCGGCGGCAGCATCAACACCAGCGTGTCCACCCCCAGGTGCCCGTGCTCGCGGAACGCCACCACCGCGCCCAGGAAGATCAGCCAGACGAAGAAGTAGCGCGACATCTCCTCCGACACGTTGAGGCCGGAGTTGAAGGCATAGCGCAGCACGACATTGCCGAAGACCATCACGACCATGCCGGCCAGCAGGACGACCATCAGGACCTCCAGCAGCCGGAAGCCGAAATCGACGAAGCGATCGAAGCCACCGGCCGCACCCCGACGGGTGTCGGGGGCCAGCGACAGGTGCGGATCCGCCGCGCCGCCAGTGCGCCGCTCCGCCATGCGTCCTCCCTGGGTGTTGTGCCCGGTCACCGGTCGGCCGGCCGGCGCCGCTCTTGGTTAATCAATGATTACCGGATTGACCGCCCGACGCAATTGGAATGCCATGGGGAACGGCCGGGCCATCCGGCAGGCCCGCGCCACCCGATCCGGAGCCCTCCCATGAGGATCACCCGGCTGGAAACCGTGCGAACCGCGGAATTCCCGAACATCCTGTGGGTGCGCCTGCACACGGACGAGGGGCTGGTCGGCCTTGGCGAAACGTTCTTCCTGACCCGGACGGTCGAGGCCTATCTGCACGAATACGCGGCCCCGCGCCTGCTGGGGCAGGACCCGTCGCGCATCGACGCCCTCGCCCGCGCCCTGGTGGGCTATGTCGGGTTCCGCGGGACGGGGGCCGAAGTGCGGGGCAATTCCGCCGTGGACATCGCGCTGTGGGACCTGCTGGGCAAGGCGACCGGGCGGCCCGTGGTGGACCTGCTGGGCGGGCGCACCCGCGACCGCATCCGCACCTACAACACCTGCGCCGGCACCCACTATGTGCGCGACGCCAATGCCCAGGCGGTGCGCAACTGGGGCCTGGAGAAGGGCGAGCGCAAGACCTACGACGACCTGAACGCCTTTCTGACCCGCGCGGACGAGTTGGCCGAGGACCTGCTGTCCGAAGGCATCACCGCCATGAAGATCTGGCCGTTCGACATCCCGGCGGAAAGGACGGACGGCGCCTGGATTTCGGCCGCCGACCTGACGGCCGCGCTGGAGCCGTTCGAGAAGATCCGCCGGGCCGTCGGCGACCGCATGGACATCATGGTGGAATTCCACTCCATGTGGCGGCTGTTGCCGGCCATCCGGATCGCCAAGGCGCTGGCCCCGTACGGCACCTTCTGGCACGAGGACCCGGTCAAGATGGACTGCATGGCGACGGTCCGCCGCTATGCCGAGCACTCCCCCGCCCCGGTCTGCGCGTCGGAAACGCTGGGCGGCCGGGCGGATTTCCTGGAATTGTTCGATGCCGGCATCCTGGGCGTGGTGATGCTGGACCTCGGCTGGTGCGGCGGCCTGTCCGAAGCGCGCCGGATCGCCGCGATGGCCGAAACCCGCCATCTGCCCATCGCCCCGCACGACTGCACCGGGCCGGTGGTCCTGACCGCCTCCACCCATCTGTCGCTGAACGCGCCCAACGCGCTGGTGCAGGAGTCCGTGCGCGCCTTCCTGCGCACCTGGTACCGGGACCTCGTGACCGCCCTGCCGGTGGTCGAGGACGGCTTCATCACGGTGCCCGAAGGCCCCGGCCTGGGACTGGACCTGCATCCGGATCTCGACCGGCAGTTCACCGTGACCCGGCTGGTCTCCGAAGCGGCTTGACCGTGGCTTGGCGGGTTGGGGGCTTGGCGGGTCGGGGGCCTGGCGGGTCGGGGATGCGGAGGAGCGGCCGGCTCAACCCTGCGGCCCAGGCAGCCCGACGAGTGTCCCGGCGGGTGTCCCGGCGTGCGTCCGCCCCTCGATCACGTCCCGGTGCTCCGCCAGGATGTCCGTGACCGCATCGAGAACCGCCCGGACCCGCGCCGTCCGGGCCAGTTCGCGCGGGCTGAGCAGCCAGAGTTCGCGCGGCGGGTGCGCCTCCCCGAACGGGACCTCGCGGAGCCGGGCGTCCGTGTCGCCGATGTAGCGGGGCAGCATCGCGACACCGAAACCCGCCCTCGCCGCGGCGGCCTGGGCCTCTCCGCTGTTGGCGCGGAAGGCGATCGGCAGTCCGCCGGCCCGCTTCTCGAGCCAGGCGGCCTCCGCAATGCCCTCGGCATCGACGTCGTATGCGATCAGCGGGGCGGATGCGCCGTCCGCGAGCGCGTCGGCAACCGCGGGGGCCGCGTAATAGGCGTAGTGGAGATCGGCGAGCTTGCGGCCGACGAGCCCGCTGTCCTTGGGGCGCCCGATCCGCAAGGCGATGTCGGCCTCCCGGCGCGCGAGGCTCATGACACGGGTGTCGGTGAGTATTTCCAGGACGATGCCCGGATGCTCCCGCCGGAACGCCCCCAGGCGGTCGATCAGGAACACATGGGCGATCGAGCGGATGGTGGTCAGGCGCACGACGCCGTTGAAGGCGCCGGCCTCGATGCTTTCGGGCAGCGCCAGCGCCGACTGCTCCATCGCCATCGCGGCCGCGAGCGCCGCCTGCCCGTGCGGGGAAAGGCCGTAACCGTCCGCCCGCCGGTCGAACAGAACCTTCCCCAGCGCGGCTTCCAGCGCACCGATCCGGCGCGCGACCGTCGCATGGTTCACGCGCAAGGCCCGTGCCGCCCCGGACAGGGTTCCCGACCGGGCCAGGGCGAGGAAGTAACGGACGTCCTCCCAGTCCAGCGCGGCTGTGCGTTTTCGATCCGTCATGGATCGACGATAGCGAATTCCCACCCAGCGCACGATACGCGACGAAGGGACGTCACCCACGGAGCCCTTGCAGCCATGACCCAAATCACCGCCGAACGCCCCAAGACGCTTCTCCAGCTCGCCGGCGCCAAGCTCCGGCCGCCCGCCCTCGACCAGTCCGTCCTTGTCCTCGTCGATGTGCAGAACGAATACGTGGACGGCGTGCTGCCGCTCGCCGGGGTGGATGCCGCGATCAACGACGCGGCCCGCCTGCTGGCATCGGCACGCGCCGCGGGGACCCCGGTCATCCACGTTGTCCATCATTCGGTGCCGGGCGGGCCGGCCTTCGCGCCGGACACACGCGGCGCGGAGATCGTGCCGGAGCTGACGCCGCTTCCGTCGGAAGAGGTGATCGTGAAGCGGGCGCCGAACGCGTTCGCGAACACGCCGCTCCGCGCGCGGCTGGAGCATTACGCGGAAACGGGGCGGACCTCGATGATCCTGGCGGGGTTCATGACGCACATGTGCATCAGCTCGACCGCGCGGGCGGCGCTCGACCTCGGCATTCCGACGACGGTCGTCGCCGGCGCGACGGCGACCCGCGATCTGCCCGATCCGCTCGGCGGCGCGATCAAGGCCGAAACCGTTCAGGCGACCGCACTGGCCGAACTGGCCGACCGGTTCGCCTGTGTCGTCGCGGACGCCGACGCGCTGGCGGAAGCCTCCGTCCCATGACGCCAAGGCCGTGACACCGGCCTGGCCGGGGGCGCCGCGGCGCCCCCGGCCGCTTGGCCTGCGCAAACGTCGGGACCGCGGCCCGTGGTCCACATCCGATCCCTTGGCGACACCCGGCCGGCAGCCTATTACGGGGTGGCCTATTACGGGCCGGCCGATTGCGGGCCGGGATGTGCAGGGGGAACGCGGATGGACCGGTGGACGAACGGCATCGGCCTGGGGGTTCGGTGGGGGTTTCCCTTCGCGGTCAGCACGGGCCTCTACGGAGCCGTCTTCGGCTGGCTCTGCGCCCAGAAAGGGCTGCCCTGGCACATGGCGGCCCTGATGAGCGCCACCACGTTCTCCGGCACGGCGCAGCTCACCACGCTTCAGTTCTGGACCGAGCCGTTGCCCATCGCGGCCATTCTGGTGGCGGCGGCGTCGGTCAACGCACGGTACATCGCCATGGGTGCCGTGCTGCGGCCGGTGCTGACGCCGCCGTCCGGCCGGTCCAACCTGGGAAACTACGGCTCGCTGGCGCTGCTGACGGATGCCGCTTGGCTGCTGACCCTGCGCGCGTCGGAAAGCGGGCGCGACCCACGGGGCGTGCTGCTCGGCAGCAGTTTGGTTATTTATTTCGGGTGGGTCGCCGGAACGGTGGTCGGACACCGGCTTCCGCTCGCATCGGGCGGAACCGTGGGTCTGGCCGCGGGCTTCCTGGCGCTCACCATGTTCGCCGCGATGCTGCCCGGGTTGTGGCGGGGCGTGCGCGACTTACCCGCCTGGATCGTCGCCTCGATCGTCGCGGCCGTGGCGCAGCCATGGCTGGGAACGGGCTGGGCCGTGCTCGCCGGCGGTTTCGTCGGCGCATTGACGCGGATGCTGTCCCATGACGAGTGAGACCGCGTCCTTCGCCCTGATCCTGGGATTGGGGCTGGTCTGCTTCGCGGTGCGCGCGGGCGGCTTCCTGGTCGCGGGCCTCCTGCCCATGCCCCCGGTGCTGCTGCGCCTGCTGAAGCACCTGCCCGGCGCCCTGCTGGCCGCGATGGTGACCGCCACCGCCCTGTCCTTCGAAGGCTGGGCCGGCCCCCTTGGCGCGGCCGTCAGCGTCGCCACCATGGCGGCGACGCGCAACGAGCTGGTATCGGGCCTGATCGGCGCGGGGGCGGCGGCCCTGGCCCTTTCGATGGGCGGATAGACCGCCCCGCCCCCAATCCGTTCCGTCCCCTCAGTGGGAATGCCGCGGCGAGTAGGTGTGGGCGATTTTCTGGTAGGTGGTCGCGAAATCCAGGCACCCGCCGGTCGAAAGCTGGCTCACGTGGCGGCGGTAGAGTTCCTGCCAAGGCGTCTGGTTCGGCGGATACGGCTCCTCCGGAGCCTCGGCCTTCCGACGCTCCAATTCGGCCTCGTCCACCAGCATGTCCACCCGGCGCGCCTCCAGGTCGATGCGGATCCGGTCGCCCGTCCGCAGCAACGACAGGCCACCGCCCACCGCGGCCTCGGGCGAGGCGTTGAGGATCGAGGCGCTGGCCGACGTGCCGCTCTGCCGCCCGTCGCCGATGCAGGGCAGCGCGTGGACGCCCTTTTTGATGAGGGTCGCGGGCGGCCGCATGTTCACGACCTCGGCGGCGCCCGGATAGCCGACGGGGCCGCACCCGCGCATCACCAGGATCGACCGCTCGTCGACGCCCAGCGACGGATCGTCGATGCGCTTGTGGTAGTCCTCGGGCCCGTCGAACACGACCGCCTTGCCCTCGAACATGTGGGGATGGTCCGGGTCGGACAGGTAGCGGGCGCGGAACTCGTCCCCGATCACCGACACCTTCATGACGGCGCTTTCGAACAGGTTGCCGGTCATCACCAGGAAGCCGGCATCCGTCTTCAGCGGACGGTCGTAGGGGCGGATCACCTCCGGGTCGCCGGGCGGGCACGCCTCCAGGTTCTCGGCAAGGGTCCGGCCGTTCACCGTCAGCACGTCGCCGTGCAGGCGCCCGGCCCGGAGCAGCTCGCGCATGACCGCCGGCACGCCGCCCGCCCGGTGGAAGCCCTCGCCCAGGAAACGGCCGGCCGGCTGGCAATCCACGAGAAGCGGCACGTCGTGGCCGACCCGTTGCCAGTCCGAAAGGTCCAGTTCCACCCCGGCGTGGCGGGCGATGGCGATCATGTGGGGCGGGCAGTTGGACGAGGCGCCGATGGCCGAAGCCAGCACGATGGTGTTCTCGAACGCCGCCTTGGTCATGATGCGGGACGGCCGCAGGTCCTCGTGCACCATCCCCACGATCCGCCGGCCGGTCTCGTAGGCCATCTGGCCGCGCTCGCGGTAGGGCGCCGGAATGGCGGCCCCGCCGGGCAAGGACATGCCCAGCCCTTCGGCCAGCGAGTTCATGGACAGGGCCGTGCCCATGGTGTTGCAGTGGCCGACCGACGGGGCCGAGGCCGCGGCCATGCGCATGAATTCCTTGTAGTCGATCTCGCCCGCCGCCAGCATTTCGCGGGCCTTCCAGATGATGGTGCCGGACCCCGCCAGCTCGCCGCGGTGATGGCCGTCCAGCATGGGGCCGCCGGACAGCACGATGGCCGGGATGTCCACCGTGGCGGCCCCCATGAGCATGGCCGGCGTGGTCTTGTCGCAGCCGGTGGTCAACACCACCCCGTCCAGCGGATAGCCGAACAGCACCTCCACCAGGCTGAGATAGGCCAGGTTGCGGTCCAGCGCGGCCGTCGGTCGCTTGCCGGTTTCCTGGATCGGGTGGACCGGGAATTCGATGGGGATGCCGCCGGCATCGCGGATGCCCGCCTTCACACGGTCGGCCAACTGGACATGATGGCGGTTGCAGGGCGTCAGGTCGCTGCCGGTCTGGGCGATGCCGATGATCGGCCGGCCCGACTGCAGCTCCTCGGTCGTCAGGCCGTAGTTCAGGTAGCGCTCCAGATAGAGCGCCGTCATGTCCGGGTCGCCCGGATTGTCGAACCACTCCCGGCTGCGGAGCTTGCGGCTGGTGTCGGCGGCCATCGGTTCATCCTTCCCAAATTTCGGTCGCGGAAGCTGAAGGGCGGGTCACCACAGCGGCTCAACCCGGAACGACGCCGTGACCTCCGCCCCCGGTGCGACCACGGTGCCGCCGACCTTGTCGGGACCCAGATGCGTCAGGTTCAGCCAGTCCGTGCAGTTGCTCACCGCTTCGAGCGCGATCAGGTTCTCGTCGGAGGGGATGTACAGGACCAGGAAGCGGAGCGGCTCGTCCGCGGTCACCCGCAGGCCCGCCTGCCATTCGGGCCAGCGGATCAGCGCGGTCCGGTCCCAGCCGACGAAGTTGTTGTCCAGGACGGCATCCGCGGCCCGCAGGCCATCGGCCAGCCGGTCCACCACCGCCGTGTGCTCCAGCCGGGTCGGCATGACGTCCTCGTCCGACGACCAGATCGCGGACACACGGGCCTGGATGGTCATGCCGGGGGTGCGCGAGTAATAGGGATGGTGCCCGAACCCGAGCGGCATCGGGCGGCCACCCGGGTTCCGCACCGTCATGGTCACGGTCAGCGCGTCCGGGGTCAGGGCGTAGGTCTGGCGGGCCTCGTAGGGGAACGGCCAGACGTCCGGCCATCCCCGCGGAGGTTCGTACTTGAGGGCGAGCGTCACCGACGCGACCGCGTGTTCGACCACCGTCCAGGGCTGTTGCCAGGCGTTGCCATGGATGGGGTGGCGCGACTTGGCATAGTTCCGCGGCAGCCGCACGGTCGTGCCTTCGAACGTGAAGGCGCCGTCGCGGATGCGGTTGCAGAACGGGACCAGCGGGAAGCTCGCCATCTCGCGCGGATTGCGTTCGGCGAGCGCGGCCGCCGATGCCGGCCGGAACCAGTCGATGCGCCGTCCCTCCCGTTCCCCCCGGAAGGCGGCGATCGACCCGCCCACCTCGGGCACCACGTCGAGGAACAGGCCGCCGGCCGCAATGGTCAGCACATCCGGCACCGCCGGGTTGGTCATGCCGCGCTCCCGCAGTTCGGTGAAGGGATCCCCGGACGAGGATCCGGAGCCCGTCCGTTCAATAGGCGAAGGCCTGGTACGTCTCGGTCGGCTTGACCTGCTCCAGGCTCTCCACGATGGGATTGTGCCGCAGCAGGTGCTTGGCCCGGTCGGACAGGCCGTCGTACACGGCCCTCGGCACCTGGATCGACACCTCGGGCCGGAACAGCCATTTGCGGCTGTAGCCGATGACCACCATGGGCCGGGGCACGTCGGTGCGGTTCGGGGTGCCGCGGTGGAGGTGCCGCACGTCGCGGACCATCACGTCACCCAACCGCATCGGCACGGGCTCCAGCGGGGATTCCCCGGACTGGATCTTCGCCATGCCGACGTCGCGGGTGACCATGTGGGTCCCCTTCGCGATCTCGATGGGGCCGTTCTCCATCGTCACATCGCACAGCGGGAAGTTCACCGCCAACTGGTAGGACGGCGTCTCGACGCCCCATTCCGGGAACAGGGGCGGGGTGTCGCGGTGGACCTCCTGGTAGTCGGACCCGCGCACCGGCGTGTCGCTGGCGAGCTGACACATGACCGGGTCGCGGCCCACCAGCCGCTCCACCAGGCCCAGGATGTCCTCGTCCTCGAAGATTCCGGGGTCGGCGAACACGCCCTGGAACGGCAGGGTGACGTAGTAGCGGCCGGAGCCGCGGTTCTGAAGGCGGTCGCCCTCCTCCGCGACACGGGCATCGAACAGCGGCTGGAACGCCTCGCGCCAAGCCAACAGCTTCTCGGCCGGGAAGTGGCCCTTCAGGACCACGTAGCTGTCGCGCTTGGCGGTCTCGGCCAGGGCGTCCAATGTGGCGGCATCGTATCGACCAGGCATCTGAGGAAGCTCCCTGTGTTCGGGCTGTCTTCGGGTTTGCGTCGACCGTCTTCCCGCGGCCTCAATTGCCCCGCCCCGCCGTGAGCCGGCTTTGCAGCACCACGACCAGCAGGAGGAAGGCGCCGCGGATCACCGACTGCCAATAGGCACTCAGGCTGATGACCCCGCGGCCGTTCTCGAAATTCAGGATGTTGAACAGCAGGCCCAGCAGCAGCACGCCGGACAGGGTGGCGCCGACCGATCCGACCCCGCCCGTCAACAGCGTGCCGCCGACCACGACGGATGCGATGGCGAACAGCTCCCACCCCGCGCCTTCGGTGGGCTGCCCGGCGCCGAACTGCGATGCCAGGATCACACCGGCCAGCCCGGCCAGCCCGCCGGACAGCACATAGACGCCCACCTTCACGCGGGCGACCCGCAGGCCCATCAGGCGCGCGGCCTCCTCGTTGCCGCCGATGGCCAGCGTCGTGCGTCCGAATGCCGTGAAATTCAGGACCAGCGAGCCCAGCAGGTACGCACCGCCGGCGATCAGGGCCGGAATGGGCACCCCGAGCACCATCCCCTGCCCCAGCTCGATGAAGCTGCCGTCCCACGACACCGACACCGACTGGTTGCCGGCCAGCAGCAATGCCGTGCCATAGGCCGCCAGCATGCTCGCCAGCGTCGCGATGAACGGCAGGATGCCGAGATACGTGATCACCACCCCGTTGAGCAGGCCCGCCGCCAGCCCGGCCGCCACCCCGCCCGCCAGAGCCGGCCCGACACCGTAAGGGCTGAGAAGGGCCGAGATCACGCTGGCCATCGCCGCGACCGCACCCACCGACAGGTCGATGCCGCCGGTCATGATGACGAACGCCATGCCCAGCGCGATCAGCGCGAACATGGAGTTGTAGGCGAGCACGCTGGCGATGTTGTAGGCGCCCAGGAAATTCTCGTACCGCAGCGCCCCAAAGGCGATCACCAGGACCAGGGCCACCAGCACGCCCTGCCGGGCGACCGCGCTGCCGGCGCGGCCGGCCAGCGTGGCGGGCCGGGTGCCGGGAGGCCCGGACGGGCCGGTGGTGCGGACATCGACCGCCGTCATCGCGCGCTCCCTTGCCGTTGCAGCCAGACGGCCAGCAGGATGATTCCCGCCTTGACCACCAGCGCCGCCGCGTCGGGCACGCCGTTCGCCAGCAGCGTGTAGCGGACGAGCTGGATGATCAGCGCCCCCACCAGCGTCCCCACCACCGTGGCGCGGCCGCCCGTCAGCAGCGTTCCGCCCACCGCCACCGCGGCGATGGCGTCCAGCTCCATGCCGAGGCCGATCAGGTTCGCATCGGCGGACGAGTTGATGGCGATCACCACCAGCCCGGCCAGACCCGACAGCAGGCCGGCGATGGCGTAGACGGCCAGCTTCACCCCCCGGACCGGCACGCCGGCCAGACGGGCCGCGCGCTCGTTGCCGCCCGTCGCCAGGACGTGCCGCCCGAACATTGTGCTGCGCAGCGCCCAGGCGGCCACGGCCACGATGGCGAGCATCAGAACCGCCTGGACCGGCAGGCCGAACACGCGGCCGAGGCCGATCCACTGGAACGACGGGTTGCTGAAGGTCTGGAGGTTGCCGTTGGTCATCACCTGGGCAATCCCCCGCCCGGCGATGAACAGGACCAGGGTGGCGATGATCGGCTGGATGGCGAAGCGGGTGACCAGGACCCCGTTGAACACCCCCAGCACCCCGGCCGCGGCGATCGGCAATGCGATGGCCAGGGCGGCGCCCACGGCCGGGTCCAGCGGCCCGAACAACGCCCCCTTGAAGATGAGCGGCGCCAGCGCGCCGGAAATCGCCATCAGCGACCCGACCGACAGGTCGATGCCGCCGGTGGCGATGACCAGCGTCATGCCCGTGGCGACGATGACGATGGTGGCGACCTGGGTCAGGTTGATGTTGAAGGTCTGCCAGGTCAGGAAGTTGGGGGTCACCAGGGCATTGAACAGAAGCAGGGCGGCCAGCGCCGCGACCGCCCCCCAGTCGCGGGCGAGGCCGCGCAACCGGGCGGCCGGGCGGCCCGGTTGCGCGGGACCTTCGCGGAGTGCCGCCTCAGTCACCGGCCACCTCCCGGCCGGGCCCATCCCCCGGCGCCCCGTCGGTGTCGCCATGGCCATGGGCCATGGCGCGCATGATGGCGGGCTCGGTCAAATTCGCGCCGGCCAGTTCGGCCACCGTACGCCCCTCCCGCAGGACGACCACGCGGTCGGCACCCTCCACCAACTCCTCGATCTCGGACGAGATCATCAGGACGCCCAGGCCTTTGTCGGCCAGCTCGCGGATCAGGGACTGGATCTCCGCCTTGGCGCCGACATCGATGCCGCGCGTCGGTTCGTCCAGGATCAGCGCATCGGGGTTGCGGCAAAGCCAGCGGGCCAGCAAAACCTTCTGCTGGTTGCCGCCGGACAGCTCGCCGATCTTCTGCTCGGGCGAGGCGCACTTGATGCCGAGCCTGCGGATGAACCGGTCCACGATCTCCTGCTGGCGCGCCACATCCACCACACCCGCCCGCGAGATGGCCGGCAGCAAGGCCAGGGTCATGTTCTCGCGCACCGACATGTCCGGCACGATGCCGTCGGTCTTGCGGTCTTCGGGGCTGAAGCCGATGCCGGCCCGGATGGCGTCCGCCGGCTCGCGCAGGCGCGCGGGGCGCCCCTTCACCCGGATCTCGCCACCGTCCACCGGATCCGCGCCGAACAGGGCGCGCGCGACCTCGGTCCGGCCGGAGCCGAGCAGCCCCGCCAGCCCGACGATCTCCCCCGCGCGCACCTCGACGCTGGCATCGGCCACCCGCCGCCCCTGCCGCAGGCCGGAGACGCCGACCACGGGTTCGCCGGCGCGGTGGCGGGCGCCACCGAAGGCGGTGGCCCCCTGCCCCCGGATGTCGGTCACGCGCCGTCCCAGCATGGCCGCGACCAGATCCAGCTTGCCGATCCCGGCCATGGCCGAACGGGCGACCGTCCGCCCGTCGCGCATGACGGTGACCCGGTCGCATAGGGCGTACAGCTCGTCCAGGCGGTGGCTGACGAAGATCACCGAAACGCCGCGGGCCTTCAGTCCGCGCACCACGTCGAACAGGACCGACACCTCCTGCTCGTCCAGCGACGAGGTGGGTTCGTCCATGACCACCAGCTTGGCATCCCGCGACAGGGCGCGGGCGATGGCCACCATCTGGCGCACGGCGATGTTGTACGAGGCCAGCGGCTGCCGCACGTCCACATGGATGCCGAGCTGGCCGAGCAACCGGGCGGCCTCGGCGTTCATGCGCCGCCAGTCGATCAGGCCGAACCGGCGGGGTTCGCGCCCCAGCAGCACGTTTTCGGCCACCGAGCGGTAGGGGATCAGGCTGATTTCCTGGTAGATCGCGCTGATGCCCAGCCGCTGCGCCTCGGTCGGCGACGCCGGGTCGATCGCCACCCCGTCCAGGTGCATGGACCCGCCGTCGCGCCGCTCGGCCCCGGTCAGGATCTTCAGCAACGTCGATTTGCCCGCGCCGTTCTGACCGATCAGCGCATGGACTTCGCCGTGGGCGACCTCCAGCGACGCTTCGGACAGGGCGCTGACGCCTGCGAAGCGCTTGTCGATGGCGCGCATCGACAGAAGCGGCGGGGGGGCCTGCGCCCCCTGGTGGAGCGGTCCGGTTCCCATTGGCCCAACCCTTCCGGCAAGCGTGGACGGGGGACCCGTCCGGGCGCACGACGGTGCGCCCGGACGGTGCCGCGCCCGCTCAGTAGGCGCTGGCCAGGTTCGGCTGCGCGTTGGAGGCGTCGAAGAAGCGGTCCTCGTTGATGACCCACGGTTCGATCTTCTCGCCCCGCGCGTAGCGCAGGGCCGTGTCGAAGGCCTTGGGACCGAAGCGCGGGTTGCATTCGACGGTGGCGCCCAGGCGGCCGTCGATGATCGCCTGCAACGCGTCGCGGGTCCCGTCGATGGACACCAGCTTCACGTCCTGGCCGGGCTTCTTGCCAGCGGCCTCCAGCGCTGCGATGGCGCCGATGGCCATTTCGTCGTTGTGCGCGTAGATGGCGGTGGCGTCCGGGTGGGCCTGCAACAGCGTCTCGGTGACCTGCCGGCCCTTGTCGCGCACGAAGTCGCCGGACTGGCTGGCGACGACCTTCATGTTGGGATGCTTGGCGATCACCTCCTCGAAGCCCTTGCGGCGGTCGTTGGCCGGCGAGGATCCGACGGTGCCTTCGACCTGGATGATCTTGGCGTTGCCGCCGGTGTTCTCGACCAGCCACTGGGCGGCGCGCCGGCCCTCCTCGACGAAGTCCGAGCCGATGAAGGTGACGTAGTCCCGGCCGGGTTTGGCCTGCGCCTCGTCGACCCGGCGGTCCAGCAGGATGACCGGGATGCCCGCGCGCTTGGCCTTCATGACGGCGGCCACCAGGGGCTTTTCCTCGCGCGGGGCCAGGAAGATCAGGTCGACGCCCTGGGCGATCATGCTGTCCACGTCGGCCACCTGCTTGGCGGCCGAGCCGGCGGCGTCGGTGTAGACCAGTTGCCAGCCGCGCTTCTGCGCCTCTTCCCGCATGCTTTCGGTCTGGGCGATGCGCCAGGGGTTGTTGCTCTCGGTCTGGGCGAAGCCGACCTTGTAGGTGGGCTTCTGCTTCAGCGGCGGCGGCCCCTCCTGCGCAAAGGCGGGGATGGCGGTCATGGCAGCGGTCATGAGCATGGCGCTCATGACCAGGCGGCCGACTTGGCGGCGCGAGAAACGCTGGTTCATTCGGGTTTTTCCTCCTGTCCGGGTCACGGCGGATGCGTGTCCGCCGTTCATTCTTGGTGCCCGTTTCGTAGGGCACGGCAGGATGCTGTCATGGTCAAAAGGGCCGGGTAAACGACGCTAAAGATGAGCGCCAACCCTCCCCGTTCGGCGAATACCCCTCGGAACGCAGTGGTCATATCAGCGGATTATGATCACATGCCCGGAACGGGACGGCCGGTGCCGGCCGTCCCGGCGCTGCCGGACGGGGGACGCGGACGTGGGCGAGGAGCGCAGGCGAAGGCCGACGATGACCGACGTCGCCAAGCTGGCCGGCGTCTCGCAGTCGAGCGTGTCCCTGGTGCTCAACAACATGAGCGGCGCCCGCATTTCCGAGGCGACGCGCCAGCGGGTGTGGGACGCGGTCCGGCAAATCGGTTACCAGTTCGAACCCCGCCGCCGCGAGCCCTTGCCCGCCACCGGGGCGGCCGCCAAGAACCTGATCGGCTATCTGGTGGACGAGATTTCCACCAGCCCGCACCCGGTGCAGTCGGTCGACGGCGCCCGCGATGCGGCGTGGGAGCACGAGTGCGTGCTCGCCGTCTTCGCCACCCGCGGCAACCCCGAGCAGGAGGCGGCGACGATCCGGGCGCTGCTGGCGAACCCGGGGCTGGTCGGCATCGTCTATTCCACCATCTTCACCCGCAAGGTCACCCCACCGCCGCTGCTGGACGGCGTGCCCACGGTCCTGCTGAACTGCCGGGCCGAGGACCGGCGCTTTCCGTCCGTGGTACCGGGCGAGGTGGCGGGCGGGCACACCGCGACCGAGCGGCTGATCCAGGCGGGCCACACGCGGATCGGCTTCATCAACGGCGAACCCTGGATGGACGCGGCCCGCGACCGGCTGAAGGGCTACCGGCAGGCGCTGGCGACGGCGGATCTGCCGTTCGACCCGCAACTCGTCCGCAACGGCGAGTGGGCACCGTCCAGCGGGTACGAGCAGACCCTGTCACTGATGCGCGAACCAAGGCCGCCGACCGCGATCTTCTGCGCCAACGACCTGATGGCGGTGGGGTGCCTGGAGGCGCTGCGCGGGCTGGGGCTGCGCGTGCCCGGGGACATTGCCGTCATCGGCTACGACGACCAGGAGATCGCGCAGCACACGCACCCGCCGCTGACCACGGTCCTGCTGCCGAACTACGAGATGGGGCGCTGGGCGGTGGAGCACCTGATCGCCACCGTGATCCACGGCCAGGATGCACGGCACCTGCAGGTCAAGATGGAATGCCCATTGGTCGAACGTGCCTCCGTCCGGGGTCCGGCTGTTCAGGAAAGGGCATCGGGAACCGTACCCGGACCGGAGATCCTGCCCACCCCGGAGACCTTGAGGGAGACCGGCTATGTCTGAGGCCCGCCTGGTGGCCGATGTCCGCAACGGGCTGGGCGAGGGGCCGGTCTGGTCCCCGGCGGACCAGACCCTGTTCTGGACCGACATCCACGCCCGCCGCCTGTGGTCCTACACGCCCGGCACCGGCGAAACCCGGAGCTGGGAGGCGCCGGACCGCATCGGCAGCTTCACGTTCCGCCGGGACGGCTCGCTGGTGGCGGCGTTCGCGCGCGGCTTCGCCGTCTGGACGCCGGATGGCGGCCCGCCCGAATTCCTGCACGCGTTCGAGCCGGACAAGCCGACCACCCGTCTGAACGACGGGCGCTGCGACCGCCAGGGCCGTTTCGTTGTCGGGGGCATGGACGAGGCGTCGCCGCGGCGCCCCATCTCGTCGGTGTGGCGCCTGAACCCGGACCGCTCGGTCGAGCGGCTGATTTCGGATGTGACCATTTCCAACAGCATCTGTTTCAGCCCGGACGGGCGCACGATGTACTTCGCGGACACGCCGGAACGTGTGATCCGCGCCTACGACTACGACCCCGCCACCGGCCGCCTCGGCGCCGGCCGCGTGTTCCATGCCCTGCCGCCGGGTCCCGGAACCCCGGATGGCTCGACCGTGGATGCGGAGGGGTTCCTGTGGAACGCCGAATGGGGCGCGGGCCGCGTGGTCCGGTACGCCCCCGACGGCCGCGTGGACCGGATCGTCGCCGTTCCGACCCGGCAGCCGTCGTGCCCGGCGTTCGGGGGCCCGGACCTGACCACGCTCTACATCACCTCCGCGCGGTTCGAGATGAGCGACGACCAGCTTGCCGCCGACCCGCACGCGGGAAGCCTGTTCGCAATCGAGACGGACGTCCGCGGCCTGCCCGAGCCGATGTTCGCGGGCTGAAGGAACAACAACCGCCACCCCTTCGGCCCGGTACGGGTCGAAGGGGGACCCAACGGGGGAAAGACGCCATGACGTTCGCCACCTACCCGTCCCTACGGGACCGCCCGGTGTTCGTGTCGGGGGGCGGCAGCGGGATCGGCGCCTCGATCGTCGAGCATTTCTGCGCCCAGGGCAGCCGCGTGGCCTTCGTGGACGTGTCCGAGGAACCGTCCCGCCGGCTGGTCGAGACGATCACGGCGGCGGGGCACCCGGCGCCCGTCTTCCTCCCCTGCGACCTGCGCGACATCCCCGCACTCCAGGATGCGGTGGCGCGGGCGGCCGAAGCCGTCGGCCCGATCCGGGTCCTGGTGAACAACGCCGCACGCGACGACCGCCACAAGTGGGACGAGGTCACGCCCGCCTACTGGGACGAGCGCATCGCCGTGAACCTGCGGCACCAGTTCTTCGCGGCCCAGGCGGTGGCGCCGATGATGAAGGCGGCGGGCGGCGGGTCCATCATCAACATGGGTTCGATCAGTTGGATGATCGGCCAGGGCGGCATGGCGGCCTACACCGCCAGCAAGTCCGCCGTGCTGGGCCTGACGCGCAGCCTGGCGCGCGACCTCGGCCCGTTCCGTATCCGCGTGAACAGCGTCGCACCGGGCTGGGTCATGACGGAACGCCAGATGGAGCTGTGGCTGGACGACGAAGGGCGGCGCGAGATCGACCGCCGCCAGTGCCTGAAGGACCTGCTGCAGCCGGCGGACATCGCGCGCATGATCCTGTTCCTGGCGGCCGACGACAGCGCCATGTGCACGAACCAGAGCTACATCGTCGACGGTGGCTGGGTATGACCGCCCTCGTCGGCATCGACTGGGGCACGACGTCGTTCCGCGCCTACCGCATGGCGGCCGACGGACGCGTGCTGGAGCGGCGCGTCGCGGCGGCGGGCATCCTGTCCGTCGAGCCGGGCGGGTTCCCGGACGCGCTGCGGCGCGAGGTGGGCGACTGGCTGGAGGCCGCCGGGTCCGGGGTCCCCGTGCTGCTTTCGGGCATGATCGGCAGCCGGCAGGGCTGGCAGGAAGCGCCCTACGCCACCTGCCCCGCCGGGCTCGACGACATCGCGTCGGCCCTGGCGGTGGTCGAGGCCCCGGGCCTGCCGGGAATACGGATCGTGCCGGGCCTTTCGCTCCACTCGCCGGACGGCGTGCCGGACGTGATGCGCGGCGAGGAGACGCAACTGTTCGGCCTCGACCTGGGCGCCGGCCGCCACACGGTCTGCCTGCCCGGCACCCATTCCAAATGGGCCACGGTGGCGGACGGCCGGATCGAAGGCTTTGCCACCGCCATGACGGGCGAGGTGTTCGCCGTGCTGCGCGGCCACAGCATCCTGGGCCGCCTGATGCCGGCGGCAAACGGGGCACCCGCCGCGTTCGACACGGCCGCCTTCGACCGCGGCCTTGCCGCCGCCGGCCGGCCCGGCGGCCTGCTGCACCACCTGTTCTCGGCGCGGACGCTCGGCCTGTTCGGCGACCTGGAGGCATCCGCCCTGCCCGACTACCTGTCGGGCCTGCTCATCGGGCACGAGGTCCGGGCGCTCGGCCGCACCGGGGGGCCGGTGCATCTGGTCGGGTCCGCGGCCCTGTGCGACCGCTACGCCCGGGCGCTGCCCGGGGCCATCCGCCATGGCGAGGATGCGGCCGCCGCCGGCCTGCACCGCATCGCCCGAACCGCAGGACTGCTGCCATGACCCCGGCCCCCACCACCCTGGCCCCTACCCTGGCCGACTGGCTGGACCGCTGCCCGCTGATCGCGATCCTGCGCGGCGTGCGGCCGGCCGAAATCCTGGACATCGGCGGCGCCCTGGCCGGCGCCGGCTTCCGCATCATCGAGGTGCCGCTGAACTCCCCCGACCCGTTCGACAGCATCGGGCGGTTGGCGGCAGCGTTCCCGGACGTGCTGGTGGGGGCCGGCACCGTCCGCCGGGCGGCCGAGGTGGATGCGCTGGTGGAGGCCGGCGGGCGGCTGGTCGTGACGCCCCATGCCGATCCGGCCGTCATCACCGCCGCCAAGCGCCGCGGGCTGATCGCCACGCCGGGCGTCTACACCGCGACCGAGGCCTTCGCCGCCATCGACGCCGGTGCGGACGGGCTGAAGCTGTTCCCGGCCGAGGTGGGCGGGCCGGACCTTCTGAAGGCATTGAAGGCGGTTCTGCCACCGGACGTCCCGGTCCTGCCGGTGGGCGGCGTCACGCCGGAGGGCATTGCCCGCTGGCGCGCCGCCGGTGCCCGCGGGTTCGGCATCGGCGGCGCCCTCTACAAGCCCGGCGACACGGCCGACGCCGTGGCGGTCCGGGCGCGGCGGTTCGTCGAGGCGGCAACCGCCTGATCCACCACCTCACCGCGGGCACCTCCGCACCCGGAACGCTTCGATCCGCGCTCCCATAAAGGGAGCGACGAGATTGGCGATCACCATCCGGTCGCCGGAGGTGGTGTTTCAATCCACGCTCCCGTGAGGGAGCGACCTTGGACAGATCGATTTCGTCGTAGCGCCTCATGCGTTTCAATCCACGCTCCCGTGAGGGAGCGACAGCGGTTGAGGCTCTCGTCCGCCCGGATGCCGACGTTTCAATCCACGCTCCCGTGAGGGAGCGACCCGCGCGACCACCACGACACCATCGTGTGGTCGGAGTTTCAATCCACGCTCCCGTGAGGGAGCGACGGGCGGCAAGGTCATCGCGATCAACGTGACCAGGTTTCAATCCACGCTCCCGTAAGGGAGCGACGCGGTCGCCAGCAGGACCGCCCGCACGCCGTCATTGTTTCAATCCACGCTCCCGTGAGGGAGCGACCTCGCCGACGCGGCCGATCTGCCGGCCGGCGATCGTGTTTCAATCCACGCTCCCGTGAGGGAGCGACCGCAGGCGCAGGGCGCCGCGGCCGTGCACGAGGCGTTTCAATCCACGCTCCCGTGAGGGAGCGACCCGGCAACCGGTCCCCGGTCTGGCCGAAGGCGAAGTTTCAATCCACGCTCCCGTGAGGGAGCGACGGTGGCTCCTGGGGTGGTTGCTGAGCCGGGTCGTTGTTTCAATCCACGCTCCCGTGAGGGAGCGACCGTCTTGGACGGTCGCGCGAACCCATCTTATGACGTTTCAATCCACGCTCCCGTGAGGGAGCGACCGCCTGCATCTCGCGCGCGTGCGCGTACTGGGTGCGTTTCAATCCACGCTCCCGTGAGGGAGCGACCCGACCGGGTAGCCGACTCGATGAGCGCGGTCGAGGTTTCAATCCACGCTCCCGTGAGGGAGCGACCCCCGGCACTCTAACCCCTTCTCCGCGCTCGGAAAATGACCACGGTTGCGCGAACCTCCGTTGCGCGAACCGCGTTCGGGCATTCCTTGGGTAGGACCGCCGACGAACGTCCGGGAAATCCTGGGCATTTCCGTGCGCGAACCGGCCGGGCGGCGCATGTGCGCTTGGGGTTCGCGCAACGGAACGGACGCTGCCCCGTCGGCGCAGCGTTCGAGATGGGACCGGCCGGCCGAGCGCCATGCCCGTTACTCGATCACCCGCAGGTGGCCGCCCCTGTGGCCGCGTCCCGACCGCCCGTCCACCAGCCGCTGGATCGTTGCGGCAAGCTCCATCTGGCGGAAGGGCTTGGGCAGGAGCGGCAGGTCGGCCATGACGTTCCCGGCCAGACTGGCGTAGCCGGTGGCAAGGAGGATCGGAAGATCGGGATGGCGGGACCGGATCTCCCGCGCAAGCTCCGCCCCGTTCATGGCCGGCATCAGGTAATCGGTGATGACCAGATCGGGCGCCACGCCCGTGCGCAGGAGGTCCAGCGCCTGGGCCGCCGAGCCGGCCTCGACCACGTGATGGCCGAGGTCGGCCAGCATGTCGGCCGTGGTGGCGCGGACCAGCGGCTCGTCGTCCACCAGCAGGATGGTGACGGGCCGGAACACCATGCCGGGTGCCTGCCCGGTGCCGGCGGTGCCCTGCTCGGCCTGCTCGTTCGCCATGGGCAGCCAGACCTCCGCCCGGGTGCCGGCGCCCGGCGTGCTCGACAGGATCAGCGAGCCGCCGGACTGCGCGGCCAGGCCGTGGACCATGGACAGGCCGAGCCCCGTGCCCTTGCCCACCCCCTTGGTGGAGTAGAACGGCTCCACCGCGCGGCGGAGCGTGGTCGCGTCCATGCCGGTGCCCGTGTCCGTCACCGACAGGCGGATGTAGTCGCCGTGGCGCAACCCGTCGCCGGACCCGACCTGCTGCGCGTCCACCGTGATCCGCAGCAATCCCCCGCCCGGCATGGCGTCGCGCGCATTCACGGCGAGGTTCAGCAGCGCCAATTCGAGCTGGTTCGGGTCGACGCGGGCCGGCGGCAGGTCTTCCGCGGCTTCGATCTCCACCCGGACCTGCGGGCCGACGGAATGGGTGATCAGCTCGTGCATGCCACTGACCAGGCCCGCCACATCGACGGCGCGCGGTTCCAGGACCTGACGGCGGGCGAAGGCGAGAAGCCGCTGGACGAGCGTCCGGGCACGATCGGCCGCCTGCATCGCACTGCTGATCAGGCGCTGGGCGCGCTCGTCTCCGCCGATGCGCCGCCGCAGCAGGTCGAGGCTGCCGACGATCGGGGTCAACAGGTTGTTGAAGTCGTGCGCCACCCCGCCGGTCAACTGGCCGATCGTCTCCAGCCTCTGAGCCTCGTGCAGCTTGGCCAGCATCGCCTCGCGTTCGGCGGTGGCTTCGACGATGCGCTGTTCCAGGGTTTCGTTCAGCCGGCGAAGCGCCTCCTCCGCCTCGTGCTGGGCCGAGACGTCGGTGTTGGTGCCGAGCCACCGCACCACCTGGCCCGCGTCGTCCTTGACCGGATGGGCACGGGTGAGGAACATCCGGAACCGCCCGTCCGCGCCCTTGAGCGGGAACACCATCTCGAACGGCTCGCCGTTGGCGATCGCCGCGGTCCAGCGCTCCATCACCTTGGGCAACGCCGTGGGGCAATGCACGGACTGCCAGCCCCAGCCCTCCATCTGCTCGGGCGTGGTGCCGGTGTAATCGTACCAGCGCTGGTTGTACCAGGTGATGTAGCCGTCGGGGTTGGCCATCCAGCACAGTTGCGGCATGGCGTTGACGAGGGTGGTGAAGTTCTCCTCGCTCGCGCGCAGTGCGGCCTGCGCCCTCTGCCGCTCGGCCCGTTCGGCGGCCTCGGCCAGCGCCCGGAGCACCACGCCCGGCAGCCGCTCCAACCGCTGCTTGACCACGTAGTCGGTGGCCCCCCGCTTCAACGCATCGACGGCGATATCCTCGCCGAGCATTCCGGACACGAAGATGAACGGGATGTGCGGTGCCACCGTCCGGGCAAGTTCCAGGGCCGCCTCGCCATCGAAGTCGGGCAGCCGGTGGTCCGCCAGGATCAGGTCGTGGGCGTTCCGCGCCAGGGCCGCCGCAAACGCCCCGCGCGTCCAAATCCGCTCGATCGCGCACGCCACGCCTTCGGCGCGCAGGACCTCCTGGACGAGATCGCCGTCGAGCGCGCTGTCCTCCAGGTGGAGGATGCGTACGGCCCGTGTTGGCGGCTGCGTTTGCTCCGGCAACGTCACGGCGCGATCCCCGCCGTCTGCGCGAGAGGAGGGAGTTCGTTGTGCACGGCCCAGAACATGCCGAGGTCCCGGATGGCTGCGAAGAACGGCTCGAACCCGACCGGTTTCACCACGAAGGCGTTCACGCCGAGGCTGTAGCTCCTCGCCAGATCGCGTTCCTCGCGCGAGGAGGTGAACATCACAACCGGCGTATGGCGCAAGCGGGGATCGCCCTTGACCTGCGCCAGGACCTCAAGGCCATCGATTTTCGGCAATTTGAGATCGAGCAGGATCAGGACCGGATTCCCGGTCTTCCGGTTGGCGAAGGTGCCACGGGCATGGAGATAGTCCAGGGCTTCGGCCCCGTCGCGGGCGACCACGACGGCGTTGGCAAGCCGACACTGCTCCAGGGCCGCCAGCGTCAGCTCGACATCCTTCGGGCTGTCCTCCACGAGAAGGATGGGCTTGGGCTCCGCCATCCTCACCCCCTCCCCGTCCGCGGCAGTGCAAGGAAGAAGGTGGCGCCGCCGTTCACCTGCCCCTCCGCCCACACGCGCCCGCCGTGGCGTTCCACGATCCGTTTGACATTGGCCAGGCCGATCCCGGTCCCCTCGAATTCCTCAACCCGGTGCAGCCGCTGGAACACGCCGAACAGCTTGTCGGCATAGGCCATGTCGAAGCCGACGCCATTGTCGCGCACGCGGTAGACATTCTCGTCCCCGGTCCGGGTACCATCCATCTCTATCACCGCCGGCTGCCGGCCGCGGGAGAACTTCAGTGCATTGTCCAGAAGGTTCTGGACGGCAAGGCGCAGCATCACCGGATCGGCCCGCGTGGGCGGCAGGTCGGCGATCCGCCACTCGACCGGCTGATCGTCCCCCTCGACGACAAGCCGCCGCTTCACCTCGGCGACCAGCTCGTTCATGTCGATCGCCACCGGGGTCAGCGTCGCCCGTCCCATCCGCGAAAAGCCGAGAAGGTCGTCCACGAGCGTCCCGGCGAAGACGGCGGACTCCAGGATGGTGTCGAGATAGCGGTTGCCCTGCTCGCTCAGGCGGCCGCCCTCGGACTTCTTCAGAAGTTGCCCGTAGCCGACGATGTGCCGGAACGGGGCGCGCAGGTCGTGGCTGACGGAGTAGGAGAAAGCCTCGAGCTCCCTGTTGATGCTGGCCAGCCGCTCGGACAGAGCCGCCATTTCCTCGGCCTTGCGCAGCACGATGTCCACGATGGCGGTGCGCAGCTCGGCCGCGGCGTCGATCTCGGCCGCATGCCAGGGGGGCGAGCGCAGCCGCACCGTTTCCTTCCAGCTCTCGAACGATTTGCGCGGATGCAGCCGAAGCCCCGCCGGATCGGGGTCGCCGGGCTTGCGCGGATCTCCGCCCCAACGGACGGTGCGGATGACCTCGGGGCGGAACCACAGCACGTAGCTGTCGTGGATCTGCGAGATGGGGATGGCGAGGACGCCGCTCGCGCGGTCCTTCAGGGCCTCGCCCTCCGGCAGCCGCGCCGCGAGATTGTCGGTGGCGAACAGGTCCTCCCGGCGCTGGCCGGCGAGCCAACTCGCCAGGCGCCTCACCTCGGGCTCGGACGGGGTGTCGCCGACGAGCACGCAGGCGTCGTTGGTGACCACCGCCGCCCCGGTGGCATTCGTCAGGGCCAGCAGGTCGTCGGGGCAGGAGACCAGACCATCGACGAAATGGTCCGCGCCCGCCATGTGGGCGAGCAGCCGCGCCTGCACCGCGCGCAGGGTGTGGCGGTATTCGGACAGCGCGGCGGTTTCCTTGGCCGCGATCTGCATCGACAGCACCTGCCCGATGAAGTCGCAGGCGATGCGGACATGGTAGGGGACGCGCAAGGGTGCGCCGTTGTGACAGGAAATCAGGCCCCACAACCGGTCGCCGTGGAGCAGCGAGATCGACATGGAGGCCATGGTCCCCATGTTGCGCATGTATTCGAGGTGCACCGGCGACACGCTGCGCAGGACCGAGAAACTGAGGTCGACGGGCCGGCCGGTGACCGGGTTGACGGCCGGGACGATCGGGGCCGGCACGTAGTTGGCATCGGCAATCAGGCGCAGGCGGTTCCGCCGGTAGAGTTCGCGTGCCTGCGCCGGGATGTCGGACGCCGGGAACCGCAGGTCCAGGTACGAGGGCAGCCGGTCGTTGCGGTCCTCGGCGATCACCGTGCCGTTCCACGCCTCGTCGAAGCGGTAGACGAGCACCCGGTCGAAACCCGTGATGCGCCGCACCTCGCGCGCGGCGAATGCGGCGAGATCCTCGACCGCCGGGAGGCGCTGGAGCCCGTCGAGGAAACGGCTGACGCGGGGGTGGACGTCGTCGAAGGTGGCCGGATCCCCGGCGGCCGCCTGTTCGAGTTCGACGATGATCGCATCGTCGGACCGGTGGGCGACGACGTGGTGGGTCGTTCCGTCCGACCCGAGGACGCCGAGGTGGATGACGCCCGCCGCGGCGGGCAGGCGGTCGGCCAAGCCATCGAACAGCGGCGCCGCCCCGGACCCGAGCACATCGGCCAGGGGCCGGCCGACCGTATCGGCGCCCGTCACGCCAAGGCCCGCATCCCCGACGGCGGCTTGCAGGATCCGGCCGCTTCCGGGATCGACCACGAACAGCGCGCCGTGCGGCTGGATGGCACCGGACATGTGGATCGGCTCGCGCTCACAGGCGGTCAGGTCCGGCACCTGCGCGGCGGCCCCGGCATCCGCCGGAAGGTCCGTCCACCCCGTGTATGCCCACCCCGTGTGCGATTGAGTCAAGGACAGCTCCCCAGGCACGATCGGAACAGCGTGAAGGCGGAATGCGCCCCGGCCACGATGGCCGGCAGCCGGCCACGGTCGGCGCCATAGGCCTCGAGCTTTGCACAAAAGCCGCGCCAGAGGGCACCGTCCTCCGGGCCGCCCTGAAAGAACTCGCGGCCGGCGGCGGTCGGCAGAAGGCCTTGAAGCCAACCGTGCATCACCTTGCCGCCGAGGGTGGAGCCCTGGACCGTGTACAGGCACCCGGCCGCGAAGCCTTCCGGGCCGTCGGGCACAGGGTCCGTCGGCGCGGGTGCGGCCACCACGCCGAGATGGGCGAGATCCCGGCGGAGCCGGTCGAGGCGCTCATCGACCGGCCGGAGGAGATCGTACGCGCCGATGGTGACACAGCCCGCACGGCAGGCGGGCGCAACCGCACTGTGGAAGCGGTTAAGGGTCTGAAGAAGCCGGACATAGCCGACGAGGTCCATGTGGCCGCGCGCCATTCGGACGAAAGGCGCCGCATCATGCAACGCCTGGTGCTCGATGGCCGTGGCGGCCCTCAGGAGTCCACGAACAGACCCACCGGCGGGATCTAACCGGAGAGGGATCGGCGTCGTGCCGGACCCAAGCGGAACGTTGGCCTCCATTCGCCCTCCGTTGTCGCCGCCGCAACCGGCTGGGGCTGTCCATGTGACCGGCGCAAATGGCCTCGGGTTCCCGCCAGCCTTCGCCATCCCTGTGCCCCCGTGACAAGCGGATCAGGTTCGGCGGGCGGCAAGACCGATGCCCGCCCCGAAATCCTACCAGGACATTAACGATGTTTGTAGACGCGCCCGGACGGGCTTGGTGGGATGCAAACGAAAGAACGCCGCCTGCTTTCCTCGACAACGCGACGTAAGCCAAAGGCGTGTGGTATATACCCAAAAGCAGTAACTCGGTCGTGCGGTCGGCCGAAGTGCGGTTTTGAGGGTGGACGAGGAAATGATCCGGGCAACTTCGCTTCCTGCGCGCATTGCCATGCTTCTGGCATTCAGCGTCGCCATCGTGGCATTGGCCTTGTGGGCGGCGGTGTTCGCCCTTCTCGGCGCCGACGCCGAGCGGCGCGCGCTGGAGCGGCAGGAGACGAACATGCGCGTTGCTTGGCAGGTGCTGGGCACGCTGGGCACCGACTTCGCCCTGAAGGACGGCAAGCTGGTGGTCGGCAACACCGTTCTCGATGGCAACTTTGTGCCGGTCGACCGGATCCGCGAGCTCGTCGGCGGAATGGCGACGATCTTCAAGGGCGATGAGCGCGTCTCGACGAACATTCCGAAACCGGGCGGCGCCCCCGGCGAGCGCGCCATCGGCACCCGGCTTGCCGCGGGTCCCGTTTACGACACCGTCCTGAAGTCGGGCCAACGCTTCCGTGGCCAAGCCGACATCCTTGGCACGGCGTTCTACACGGCCTACGACCCGATCAAGGACGCCTCGGGGAAGGTCATCGGCGTCCTGTATGTCGGCGTGCCGAAGGCGGAATTCTTCAGCGCGGTCGAGGAAAGCGCCGTCCGCATCGGCGGGCTGGCGGCGGCCCTGGCGCTGGTGGTCGGGATCGCGGGCTATCTGCTGCTGCGCCGGACCTTCGGCCCCTTGAAAGCGATGACGGCGGCGATGCGGCGCCTTGCGGAAAACGACCTTGCGGTCGAGGTGCCCGGCACCGACCGCAAGGACGAGGTGGGCGCGATGGCAGCGGCGGTCACGGTGTTCCGGGACAGCATGCGCCGCGCCGACGAATTGGCGGCCGAGCAGGAGGCGGCGCGGGCGGAGCGGGTGCGGCGGCGTCAGGCCCAGGAGGCGCTGACGGCGGCCTTCGTGTCGGAAATGGAGGGCGTGTCGGGGGCGGTCACGTTGGCGGCCGGCCAGGTGCGCACCGATGCCGAGGGCCTTGCCGCGACGGCCGAACAGACGAACCGTCAGGCGTCGGCGGTGGCCGCGGCCTCGCAGCAGGCGACGGGCAGCGTGCAGACGGTGGCGGCCGCGGCCGAGGAACTGTCGGCCTCGATCGCGGAGATCGGCGCCCAGACCGCACGCGCGACCGAGGTGGCGCGGGAAGCGGTTGGCCAGGCGCAGGCGACGGACGCGACGGTGCAGGGCCTGGCCGCGGCGGCGCAGCGGATCGGCGAAGTGGTCCAGCTGATTCAGTCGATCGCGGCGCAGACCAACCTGCTGGCGCTGAACGCGACGATTGAGGCCGCGCGCGCCGGCGAGGCCGGCAAGGGCTTCGCCGTGGTCGCCAGCGAGGTCAAGAACCTCGCCGCCCAGACCGCCAAGGCGACCGAGGAGATCCAGCAGCAGATCGAGGGCGTGCGCGGCGAGACCGACCGCGCGGTTACGGCGATCCAGGAAATCTCGGCCACGATCGCACGCGTCAGCGAGATCACGACCGGCGTGGCCGCCGCGGTGGAGGAGCAGGCCGCCGCCACGTCGGAAATCGCCCGCAACACCCAGGAGGCGGCGGCCAGCACGGGCGATGTGGCGCGCAACATCGCGGGCGTGACCGACGCCGCGCAGGTCGCGGGCACGTCGGCGGAACACATGCTGGGCGCGGCCAGGGACCTGAGCACCCAGGCCCAGGCCTTGAAGAGCGCGGTGGACCGCTACGTCGAGGAAAGCAAGGCGGTCTGAACGGGCGGCGGTGGCCGGCACCCGGAGGGTGGGCGCCGGCCACCGCCCGTCCCCCCGTCGCGCGGGAACGCCGGGCCGGTTCCCGGACCGTTCCCGCGGCGCCCCTTATCCGGTGCCCGGTCTGTCGGGGCGGGCGGCCACGGCTCCCAGTTACGGATCCACGCTCCCGTGAGGGAGCGACCCGTCCGGTCGGTGAGGCCCGCGAGCCATTGCTTGTTTCGATCCACGCTCCCGTGAGGGAGCGACAGGCCGCCAGCTCCCCGTAGGTCGGCCAGAACTTGTTTCGATCCACGCTCCCGTGAGGGAGCGACATCGCAACGGCTCCCAGAACAGGCGCCGATAGATGGTTTCGATCCACGCTCCCGTGAGGGAGCGACGCGGACGCGCCGCCTTCGTGGACCCGCCCTATCCCGTTTCGATCCACGCTCCCGTGAGGGAGCGACAAGGCATGGCATGACGAGGAGCGGCCGGAAGCGCTGTTTCGATCCACGCTCCCGTGAGGGAGCGACGGTCAAGGCAGCGGCCGAATGATCTGCGCTATCGGTTTCGATCCACGCTCCCGTGAGGGAGCGACCCCGGGCCGGGGAACTGACGCAGCGCATGGCCGAGGGTTTCGATCCACGCTCCCGTGAGGGAGCGACTAGTGCGGCATCACCCGGCCGCCGACGGTTGGATGTTTCGATCCACGCTCCCGTGAGGGAGCGACCCCGGCACTCTAAGCCATTCCAGCTGCAGGGAAAATGGCCACGGTTGCGCGAACCCCAGTGGCACGAAGGGCGTTTGGGCCCTCTTTTCGCGGGGCGATCGACAAGCATCCGGGAAAGTCAGGCTTTTTCCGTGCGCGAACCGGCCGGGCAATGCCTGTGCGCTTGGGGTTCGCGCATCAAAACAGCAGCGGACCTTCGAGGTCGAGAACGGGCTTGGCGCCGACATGTTCGATCCGCCTGCGCCCCTCCGCGCCAAGGCGGTAAAAGCGCAGGCTGTCGGCGGTGGGATCGATCTCGGCGATCAAGCGGGCGCGCAGGGCGACCCATTGGGCGGGATCGACCTCGCACTCGAACACGGAATTCTGCACGCGCTGGCCGAAATCCAGGCAGGCCCGGGCCACGCGGCGCAGACGCCGGCGTCCCGCCGCGTCCTCCGTGCTCACATCGTAGGTGACCAGCATCAGCATGGGCGGCTCACTTCCAGACGAAGGCGGGATAACCGTCCAGATCGCCCCGCAGATGCCGAGCCAGCAATTGCGCCTGGAGGCTCGCCACAAGGCCCAGGGGAACCGTCTCGTCCAGGAACGGATGCCGCAACTCGTCGCGTTTGCGCTCCTGCCAAGCGACCAGCACCCGACGACGCGCGTCGTCGGTCAGGCGGACGGCGCCGGCCTCCTCGACCACGAAATCGTCCGGCGCGAGCTGGCGGCGGTTGACGAGGCTGAGGGCCAAGCGGTCGGCCAGGACCGGTCGAAGCTCTTCCATCAGATCAAGCGCAAGGCTCGACCGGCCGGGCCGGTCGGTGTGCAGGAACCCGACCTGGGGATCGAGGCCATGGGTCTCCAGGGCCGACCGGCAGTCATGGCCCAGGATGGCGTAGAGGAAGGACAGCAGGGCGTTGATCCGGTCGAGCGGCGGGCGCCGCGAACGCCCGCGAAAGGCGAAGGCATCGCCGTCCGCCCGGATCAGATGGTCGAACACGCCGAAGTAGGTCAGCGCGGCCTCGCCCTCCAACCCGCGCAACACGTCGACTTCGGACGTGGCCAACGTCCGGCGCACCACGTCGGTCAGCCGCCGCTCCGCGGAAACCAGGGCGTCCTTGGCATCCGGGGCGAGGCCGTCGCCATGGTCGCGCAGCGCGCGGCGGATCACGGTCCGCTGGTTCCCGGCCTTGGCCGCCACGATGGCCTGCACGATCGGCCCCTTCCGGGCCGGATCGTCGGCAACCCGGTATTGGGTGCGCCGGAGCAGCACGTTCCCGGTGCGGCTTCCTTCGACCCGGGCAAGGAAACGCCCGTTGGGATCCAGATAGGACACCGTCACGCCCGCCCCGGCGCAGGCGGCCAGGAGCGCCGGCGAGGCCCCGCCCCGGGCGAGGCTGACGACACCGTCCAGCAGATGCAGCGGCGCGCGGCCACGCTCGACGCCATCGATCTCGACGACGATGTTCTCGCCGTCCTTGCGCAGCCAAGCGTCCTCGTTGGTGACGTAGATGGTGTTCAGCAGGCGTCGCATCGGCGGATCCTCAGTCGGCGAGCTGGCGGGCCAGCCACCGGGGCACATTCGACGGCTTCTCCAGCCGGGCCGGCAGGCAAAGGCTTTCGAGCGAGCAGCGCCGGCAGGCCGGCATGTGCACCGGCGGGGGCGTCCGGCCGGCGGCGATGTTGGCGCGCGCCGCCGCGGCCGTCTCGGCGGTCAGGGCGCGCAAATCCCGGTCGAAGACCACCGGGCACCGCCGACGGGTGGCCCCGTAGAACAGCGCACCCTCCCCCACCTCGACCCCGAACATTTCCTCCAGGCAGATCGCCTGGGCGCAGAGCTGCACCTCGTCGGCCCGGTGCGCCTTGGGCTTGCCGCGCTTGTACTCCACCGGGAAGGGCCGGGGTGGTTTGCCATGGAATTCCACCACGTCGGCAATGCCCGCCACGCCCAACCGCAAGGACCGGAGCGCCACGCCTCGGGCGATCCGCACCCCGGGCCGTCCTTCATTGCCGCCCGCGTCCACCTTCGCGTGCAGCAACCGGCCCTCCGCCGTGGCGCCGTCCTCGGCCCAGATCCCCTCGACATGGATCAGGGCGCATTGGCGCGGGCAGAACAGGTGGTGCTGAAGGGCGGACAAGGGGATGAGCGCGTCTTCCTCGTCCGCCCCGGCAGGGGGTGGGTGCGCCACCACCGCCGTCACCGCTCGATGATTTCCACCCCTTCCGGCAAGCCATCGCGATCGATGGAGATGGCGTAGTCGGCGAAGCTGCGGGCGGGCGGCGCATTGTCCAGCGCCTCGGCACCCGGCGGATGCCGTTCGCCATGGTGGACCCGCCACGTCTTGACGCGGTCGAACAGATCCTGGGCACGGGCGTTGCCCAGGGCCGAGGCGTGGCGGAACACGATCAGCTTGCGCGTGGACATTTCGCCCCTGGCCGCGGCCCGGTCGTGCTCGAACATGTTCCCCAGCGCGTCGAACAGCAGGTCGAGGTCCCCGGTCGAAAAGCCGGTGCCCTTGGCCGGATGCGACGCCAGCGGGGCCGAAACGAAGCCGTGCGCGCGATAGAGGCCGTAGGGGACGATGTACTTGCGGCCCATGGTGCGCCCGCCCTTGGCCTCGGCGTCGGCCTCGGTGGTGGCGGCCAGGCGGGTGATGGACACCTCCAGCGGCAGCACGGGATCGATCGAGCGGGCGAAGGCGATCTGGACCGGCCCGCGCACCTGGCCGGCGTTGACGCCGGTGGACATGACCGCCCCGAAGGTCCGGACATCGTAGAAGTTGGCGCACATCCAGCGGGTCAGGGCGCGGGCCTTGTCCGCGTCCTTCGGCCCCGCCTTCATGTCCTTGGCGTCCGTGACCTCCGGCATCACCGCGGCCCAGGCCCGCTTGTGCTCGTTGTTCAGGGTGGCGCCTTCGCGCATGTAGATCTCGAACCCGGCGTCCTCGCCGCGGGCCATGGCGACGTAGTTGCGGATCTTGCGCTTCAGGCAGACGTCCGACACCAGCCCCTGGTTCGTCTCGGGGTCCAACCGCGGCATGTTGCCGGCGTCCGGGTCCCCGTTGGGATTGCCGTTGGTCACATCGAAGTACAGCACGAATTCGTGCCGGTGCTGCAACGGGGCGGCCTCAGTCGACATCGCGATTGTTCCCTTCCTGATCAACCTCGTCCGCCTCGGGGCGGCCGGCGAATTGCGCCTTGCGCTGGTGGTAGTAGCCGATGGCGAAACGGCCCTGCGCTTCGAGCCGCAGCGACCGCGGCAGCTCGGGCGGCAGCCGGTTGGCGATCTCCTCGATCTCGCGCTCGACCCACAGGCCTTTGCCCTCCTTGCGCAGCTTGCCGAGATGGCTCTGCGCGTTGCGGATCAGCACCGGGAAGACCCCCGCCGGCGTGGCCGAGGCGGCGCCGAAGTAGCGGTCCCGGATGGTGGCGTTGACCTTGCCGATGGCCAGCCGCTGCGCGGTCTCCAGCGCCGCGAACATCCGCCCGAGCTGGTAGGCCGGGTTCGTGTTCTCCCTGTCGAGGCTCACGGGTACGGGCTCCTTCTCAAATCCCAATCGGTGGTCGCGCGCCAGCACCGCGCGGATCGCCGCCGCGTGCCAGCCGGTGCCGGGGTCGTCGCCGGCGCGAAGCCGGATGATCGCGGCGGTCAGCAGGGTGCGGGGATAGCGCCCGCCGCCCAGCACGGCGCGCATCAGTTCCCCCGCCAACAGCGGCGGGATGTTCTCGAACTTCTCCTGAAGTGCCGTGGTCTTGACCAGCAGACGCCAGATGCTCGGCACCGGACCGCGCCAGGGCACCGGATTGATCGCCACATCGTCGGCATGCGCGCGCAGCCGGGCGGCGAAGGTCTCGAACTCGTCCGACAGCCAATAGCGGACCGACAGGCGGGCGGCATTCGGTGCCAAGCCCAGGACGTGGAAGCGCGTTCCCGGCATCAGCTTCGGATGCACCGTCTGCGCGCGTCCTTCCGCGACGGCCTCCAGGGCATCCCGCAGCTTCGCCGCCTCGCCCGGGTCGTCGTCCACGTCCGCGCGCGGGGCGGGATCGAGCCACAGCCCCACCATTTCCTCGGCCGCAGCGGCGGCGGCCTCGTCCACGGACTCGGACGTGTCGGCCCAGAACACGACCGTGGCATCGCCGATCGGACGGCGCAGGCGGTTCGGGCCGTCACGGGTCAGCAGACGGTTCAGGGCCGCGCCGTAGCGGAAAGCCGCCGCCTCCGACGTCGGTGCGTTCGCCCCCTGCTCCTTGCCGTAGGACGTGAAAGCATCGAGGTTGAACGAGACCAGCGCCGCCCCCGACGACTGCGCGCCCTCCACGCCCTTGATGGTCGGATGGAGCCGCTGTGGAACGGCCCTCGTCCCCGTAACCAAACACAAGCTCGTGGCGCCCGTGGTCTCGGAGGGCCGCTCCACGAGCCGGCGCGCGGCCGGTCGTTCGTGGATGAAACCCAGTTCGCCGTCCAGCCGGAAGACGATGTTCGCGTCCAGCATCTCGGGATTGAACGGCGGCGCGTCGAAGCGCTCAGGTTCCCACGCTTCCAGGAAGCGCCGGAACGCGACGAGGCCCGGATCCGCATCGTCGCCGACCAGTTCCAGGTTCGCGGCCTTGAACGCAGCCTGCTCGGCGGCCGTCCGGCGACCGTCGCCCGCGGTGCGGCCGAGCACATATGAACTCTTGTCCCACAGCCGATTGGGCAGGATCGCCACGGTCCGCTTCACCGCGGCGGGCACCTCCAAGACGCGTGGCAGCAGCTTCCGCCCATTCGGCTGCCGCAGGTCCAGGACATCGACGACTGCGCCATCGGGGGACAGGACGATCGCGAACCCGATCTTCTCCCGGGAATAGCCGGGCGCTTCGGCTTCGCCCCGTGCCGCCATCCGGTCGTAATAGCGGTTCAGCGCCTGCAACACGCTCATTGCGCGGTGCCTTCCGCCAGACAGCGAGCGACGTCGAGCACGCCGTCCGTCAACCGCGCGCGGAAAAAGCGGGAGGTCGCACCGTTGGTAAAGTCGATGTCGTGCAGCATCCAGCCCAGGTCACGGCCGCCCTGGTCGGCCGGCAACATGCTTTCGGGAAGGGGCGCGCCGGGCGGGATCAGGGCGAATTCGGCCGGGAATTCCCGCGTACCCAAGCACGGGCGGTGAAAGCACTGCCCGGCTTCGGCGCGGCGGTTGAACATGGACAGATGCTTGGCCGGCGTGTCGTCGTTGCCCGCCTTGGCCGTCATTTCGAAATGGGCTTCGATTACGTAGGCCACATCCACAAGCAGGGTTGCCGCGCGCTGCTGGCGGTTGTCCTCGACGACGAGACCAAGCCCCTCCGTCGTGCCCGCCCGCATGGCGCGCTCGGCGTTCACGGCGCTCGCCTTGGCGCCCACCTCGTTGCGGCGGAAGGATTGGAACCGGATCGGCTTCAGCACATGGATCCGGTCAACCACCCAAGCGATGGCCGGCTTCCAGTGGATGGCCTCCAGGATTCCGCGCGCCGCGGACGGCGTCATCACGTCATAGGAGACGCGCTCGACCTTCATCTCCGGGCGCGTGAAACACGCCCGCTCGCCCCATACGTGAAGCCGCACGCCGTAAGTCATGTGCCCCTCTCGATTTCAACCGAAAGAAGCATTTGGCAGCTCAAGACACAAGGGATGATCTACAACCCCACAAGATCATCTACCAAACGTTCGCCTCTGCGTTCCGGTACTCCGGCTGCTGGAGGTCCAGCCCCGTCTCTGGCCGGTAGAGTGCGAGGTCATCGAACCGGAGGAGTGCCGGGCCGAGGGCATGGTGCACAGGCCGGAGCACGCCCTTGGCAAGCCACGCCTGCCTGGCTTCCCGCGGTATGGACACCGTGTACTGCTGGAGTTGCCGGAGGTCGGTGGCGCGTGGCCGGTCCATGCCGGCGATCCGGTTCAGCAACGCATCGGTTTCGTCGTCATCTGGATGGGAGCGCCAGGGAACGACCACCGGCTCCATGGCATCCTCGATCATACGGAAGGCGCGGGCAATCGACTCGAACTCGAAGGTGCCGTCCTTCGCACGCTCGCGGATTGCCCGCAGAATCGGCCAAGTCTGCCCGTCCAGGCGGGCCACATCGAAGGCGTCCTCGCCCTTTTGCCAGTAGAGTTCGGTGAAGTAGTCCCTGATCGCATCAAGCGTCAGTGGATCGGAGTGCTTGCGCAGGGCTCCGCGCGCGGCCTGCCAGAATGCCTCCAGTGACTTCGGCGGCTTGGCCTCGGCGGGGGTGAACACCACCGCTCGGCCGAAGTTGGGCAACAGCTCGCCCTCACGGTTGCAGCGGCCGGCCGCCTGGGCGATCGAGTCCAGTCCCGCCGCCGCCCGCCAGACTTCGGGGAAGCTGATATCGACTCCGGCCTCGATCAGCGATGTGGCAACCAGACGGACCGGCTGCTTGTCCTTGAGCCGGGTGCGCAGGTCCGCCAGTACGGCGCGGCGGTGGCGGGGGCACATCAGGGTGCTGAGGTGCGCCGCCCCCTCCTGGTCCCGGATGGCATCGAATAAGGTCCGGGCATGGGCGCGGCTGTTGACGATGCAGAGCATCTGCGGCTGCTCGGCGAAACGACGGACGATGACCGCATCCGCGACGGGCTCGCCCTGGGGCTCGACCTCCACCCGTTTCAGGTCCGCGTAGAGCTGACGCGCCCGAGGCGCGAGTTCGCGGTCGTCGTCGATCTTGAAGCCGCCGTTCTTGAAGCCATCCTTCTCGCGCAGCGCCGGCTGGGTCGCCGTGCACAGGACGATGCTTGTCCGGTAATTGCGCTGCAACTCGTCCGCCACGGCCATGCAAGGCCGCAGCAGGTGCAGAGGAAGGGTTTGGACCTCGTCCAGCACCACGACGCTTTGGGCGATGTTGTGCAGCTTGCGGCAAGTGGACGGGCGGTTGGCGAACAGGCTCTCGAAGAACTGGACCGCGGTCGTGACCACGATGGGCACGTCCCAGTTCTCGGCTGCGCGGCGCAACTTCCGGAGGCCGCCCGGCCCCTCGTCGTCGGCCTCGACCGCGCGAACCCCGCGCTCCCAGTCGAAGCTGGCGTGGTGCTCGAGGATGTCGTCGTTTGTCCCCAGCACCTTCCGGAACACGTCGGCGGTCTGTTCGATGACCGAGGTGAAGGGGATAACGTAGATCACCCGCCGAAGCCCGTGCCGGACCGCATGCTCCAAGGCGAAGCTCAGCGAGGTCAGCGTCTTGCCCCCACCGGTCGGGACGGTGAGCGTGAACAGGCCTGGATCGAGCGCCGCCTTGCCGACGGCATGGTCGAGTATTTCGTTGCGCAGCGTATGAAGGGGCGTCCGCGCAGCACTTCGGACCTTTGCCATTTCGGCCGCCAGTCGATCCCGGAGAACCGCGAGGTCCGTATGCCCGCCCCGGTCGGGCGAGCGCCCTTCCACCTCGGCGTAGAACCGTTCGGTCTCCAGGAAATCGGCGTCCACCAGGCACGAAAACAACATGCGCGTGAGGAATGCCGTGGTGAATCCCGGGATGGAACTGGGTCTGCCGCTGAGTGACGGCACAAGTGCCCGTGCCGGCGGCAGCGGTCCGATCAGATCCCGCCAACCGTCGTAGGGGGCCAGAGCCTTCCCCAGCCGCGCCTCAAGGCTGGGAAAGTCGGCGAGCCCTGCGTGATGCCCGGCAACCACATAAGCCAGCATTCGTCCCAAGGGTTTGGGATAGGCCGCCTCGGCCTCCCGAGCGCCAGCGGTCGAATGATCCGGTCCATGGGCGGGTGCATCGGGCTTCCCGGTCGCGCCGATATAATCCTGAAAGGGAAGTGAGCATTTACCAATGTCGTGGAGCAGACCGGCGACACGGGCCAATGCCTCCCATCCGAACGAAGCCGCAAAATGCCCGGCCAAGGACGCGACAGCCGAGGAATGATCGGTGAGCGCCTCCCACTCCGTGCGCGGTCGGTTGGAAACCGAGTGGGCGTAGACAGGCGCCTGGGCACGTGGCGTGTCGGACATGATGCTCCAGTCGGGAGTTCCGGCTGATGGACGGCATGGGCGAAGTTGTTTCAGCCCACGCCCCACAGAAGGTTACCCTAATAGGTTGCACGTTCCGACACTCGTTACCAACAATCCCTGAACGTCGGCGCAGCCGTGGCGGTGGCGTACCGGTGGCCATCGGAAGCGGGCCAGTTTCAATCCACGCTCCCGCGAGGGAGCGACTAGGCCGGCTTGGGCCCGAACACGATCACGGGCTTGTTTCAATCCACGCTCCCGCGAGGGAGCGACCCGCGCCCTGGCCTACGTCCGCGACCAGGGCGGCGTTTCGATCCACGCTCCCGCGAGGGAGCGACGCACCGGCCGGCGATTGCGTCCACGATCTCCCGGTTTCGATCCACGCTCCCGCGAGGGAGCGACCGCCCGATCTCAGGCCGGTGGAGGTCGAGTTATTGGTTTCGATCCACGCTCCCGCGAGGGAGCGACGACCGGACACCGCGCAGTGCCACCACCTGCTGCGCGTTTCGATCCACGCTCCCGCGAGGGAGCGACCGTAAGCCTCGTATCGGTCGGCGGCGTCCTCGTAGTTTCGATCCACGCTCCCGCGAGGGAGCGACCCGGCCTGTCCGGCCCCGGCCGGTGCCTGGATGCCGTTTCGATCCACGCTCCCGCGAGGGAGCGACGGGCGACCAGGACGGCGCGCCGGCTGGTCGAAACGTTTCGATCCACGCTCCCGCGAGGGAGCGACCACGGGTCCACATAGCTGTATCCGGCCCTGCCCGTTTCGATCCACGCTCCCGCGAGGGAGCGACGGAGCAGCCCCGAAATGACGTTCAGCACCGGACCGTTTCGATCCACGCTCCCGCGAGGGAGCGACAATGTGGATCCATCGACATTTCCGGACCAACACAGTTTCGATCCACGCTCCCGCGAGGGAGCGACGAGATCCGTCGTGCTTGTGTCCGGTGGTTTCGTTGTTTCGATCCACGCTCCCGCGAGGGAGCGACCAGACCGGGCCAGCGCATCGGCGTGGTCCCGGTGTTTCGATCCACGCTCCCGCGAGGGAGCGACACGAGGTTGAGCGTGTCCTTGCCGACCTGCGAGATGTTTCGATCCACGCTCCCGCGAGGGAGCGACTTTGTTTTGTCCGGACCGGACGGGCG